>JBIPNX010000140.1:0-5855 GCA_044378145.1 Flavobacteriales bacterium
TGGGTATTGGGCAGCATTTTCTTTTTGATAGTGCTGCTCTACTTTGTTATACAAATACCTGCCGTACAAACGTGGATAGCCCAGCGTGTAGCGGGTTATATGTCTGACAAGCTGGAAACCAGGGTAGAGATAAAAGGCGTTAACATCCAGTTTTTTGATACCGTTATTTTAGAGGGTTTGTACATTGAAGATAAGCATCAGGACACCCTGTTGTTTACGAACAAGTTATTTGTGGGTATCAGCAGTTTATCCATTAACGACAGTAAAGTAAAACTTTCTGAGATAAAATTATTGGGCAATAATGCCGAGTTGAAAAAGTATCCCGGAGAGAATGGGCTCAACTTTCAGTTTATTATAGATGCTTTTAAAAGCGATAAGAAAAGCACTACACCAAGCAAGCCTTTTAGCCTAACCTGCGACAAGTTTACCATGGTAAACAATAAGTTCAGCTACCAGATAGTTGGTAAGAAGCCACCTGAATGGGGCTTTGACCCAGCTAATATTGTGGCAAACAGGTTAAGCGGCGAGTTTAAAAACCTGATACTGCATGGTGATACCGTTGAGGCAGACATTTTTGCTCTTACTGCTACGGAAAAAAGCGGGTTGCTGCTAAAATCAATGAAATCAAAGTTTACGTTCAGCTCGCACGAGATGACCTTTGATAAACTGAACTTAGAAAGCAACGCCAGCAAGATAAATGGAAAAGTACAGTTCGGGTTTAATAATCTGGGGGCTTTTGCTTACCTGTTTGATAGTGTACGTGTAAATTTTGATTTGGTTAAGAGCCAGTTGCAACTAGCGGACATTGCCTATTTTGCCCCAACCTTGCGAGGGGTAAATCTTAAAGCTGATATAGAAGGAACATTTACCGGCAGGCTTGGCAAGCTAAAAGGTAAGGGAGTGAAAATACTGTATGGTAAGGATACCAAGTTTTTTGGTGACGTAATGGTGAAAGGATTACCCAACGCGCCTGAAACGTTTTTAGACGCTAATATCATGGGCTTGCAAACCAGTGCAAGAGATTTAGTTACCATACAAATACCACCCTATAACCAGAAGAAATACATTGAAATTCCGCCTGAGGTGTATGCTTTGGGTAAAGTAACATTTGTTGGTTACTACACCGGCTTTTTTACCGATTTTGTGGCAAACGGACGTTTTAATACCGCCTTAGGCACAGCTACTACAGATATTCAACTATCAACCATACCGGGGCAAAAAGACCTTGCTTATTCCGGTAAAGTAGCTACTGAGAACTTTAAACTGGGTGATATGCTGCCCGGCTTGGGCTTAGGAATTGTTACGCTTAACGCCAATGTAAACGGAAAAGGATTTGACCTTAAGGGTATTGATACCCAACTGGATGGGCATGTTGCCGCGTTTGACTATAATGGTTACCGGTACCAGAATATTGATTTTGACGGCACACTGATTAAAACTGAATTTACAGGGGGCATTAATTCCAAAGACCCTAATATGCTGTTGGCCTTTGATGGCACCATGAATTTTAGCAAGGATATTCCGGTGTATAATTTTGATGCTGATGTAGCACGAATAGATTTAACCGCGCTTAACTTTTATACTGATACCAATAACTTAGTTCTATCGGCCAAAATAACGTCTAACATTACCGGTAACACCATTGAAACATTAAATGGCAACATTGAAGCCACAGACGTACAAATGGCTTATGGCGATACTGCTTACAATATTGGCAACATAGATGTATACTCTGATGTAGCAAGCAGCCCTAAACAACTTCGGTTGGTTTCAGATATTGCCGATGTTAATATTATAGGCAACTATCATTTACAGTCGCTGCCCCAAAATATTTTACGCACAGTTAATGCGTTCCTGCCATCGTATCTGGTATCAGCAAATAAGGCCGTTCCTAAAGCAAAACAAAAGAAAGGCAAAAAAGAAGTTGTTCCCCTGCAAGACTTCAGGTTTACGGCTACTATTAAAAACACTGCTCCATTAACCGATGTGTTCCTTCCAATATTGTCTGTTGACTCTGGTGGCACCCTGCAAGGCAGTTACCAGTCTGCCTCAGATAATATTGTATTAACCGGAACTATTCCTTCAGTTAAACTATCAAGGATACCAATGAACGGTATTAACATTACTGCTGACTCCCGTGGCAACAGGCTAAACCTTAATGTTACCTTAGACAGAATGGAGCCAACGGATAGTTTATTCCTGGATAATGTTTTTGTTAATACATCAACCCGCAATGATAGCGTATATGCAGACATTACATTTGAAAATGTAAATGCAGACAGCTCTATAAACAAAGGCGATATTACAGCTACAGCCAAGTTTTTTGATAAAGATAAAATCCGCATAAACTTATCTAAGGCCAACTTTGATGCCTTTAACTACCAATGGAAGGTTAACCCCGATAACCTGATAACCTTTGACAAGAACAAGCTGGAGGTAAACAAGCTGGTGTTTGATAATGGCAGCGAAAGCTTCAGGGCATTTGGCAGGGTTAGTACCAACCCCGATGACCAGCTAAACCTGGTATTTACCAAGTTTAACATGTCGGGTATAGACCGTTTTATACCGGATAATGTGGTTAAGGTAAAGGGAACACTTGACGGCAGCGTATCCTTAAGCAACCTGTTTGATAAGCCATTCTTCAGGAGCAACCTTAAGCTGAAAGACCTTTATATAAACGATGTATGGCTGGGTAACGGTAACGTACAAAGCGAGTGGGACAGGGACAAGCACCAGATTAATGTACACAGCCTTTTAACCCGTAACGATACCGTTAAAACCATTGCAATAGACGGTCATTTTTACCCTGAGCGTAAAACCAATTATTTAGATTTTGACATTTTCCTGAACAAAATCTATATAAATGCCATCAACCCTTATACTAAAGGAACACTTACAGCATCGCGTGGTGATGTAACCGCTACTTTAAAGCTTACCGGCGATGCTAAAAATCCTGAATTAACAGGAGATATAACCTTGCGTAAAGCACTGGTTACCATAGATTATTTAGGCACCACCTACAACCAGGATAAGTCAATAACTTTTAAATTGGAAAAGGATAAAATAGAGATAAAAGATTTTGTACTTAACGATAGTGAGAATGCACGTAACAACGCTACCATAAACGGTGCGGTAACCCATAGTAAATTTAAAAACTGGGGGTACAACCTGAATATACAAGCCAAAAACTTTTTGTGCTTAAATACTACAGAGGCCCAAAACTCGTTATACTTTGGTAAGGCTTATGTTACCGGTTTAATTAAAATTAGCGGCAATATTGAAAATACGTTAATTAAAGCATCAGTAAAAACTAATAAAGGAACAAGCTTTAATATACCGCTGAGTAACCCATCAGAAGCCAGCAGCAGCGATTTTATAACCTTTGTTGAGAAGAACCCCAAAAGCTTAATGGTTAGCAGGCCTAAAACAGGGACCACCGGTATTATTCTGGATATGGATCTGGAGGTAACACCCGATGCTGTTGTGAAAATTATTTTTGACCAAAAGGTAGGCGACGTAATTACCGGAAGCGGGCGTGGCGATTTGAAAATGAAAATAAATACCCGTGGCTCGTTTACCATGTCGGGTACGTTTACAATAGAAGAGGGCGAGTATTTATTTACCCTGGAGAACGTAATTAACAAGAAATTTAAAGTTGAAAAAGGCGGCACTATTGTATGGACAGGCAGCCCATACAACGCCCAGGTTGACATAACAGCGGTGTACGATGTTAAGGCATCGTTAAAGCCTATTATGGTACCTTATGTGGGCAGCACAGAGGAATTGGAGCAATACAAACGTAAAGTTTCGGTACAGTGTATGCTTATAATGAAGAAGAACCTGCTGGCCCCTGATTTATCGTTTGCTATTAATACTACAACTAACGATGATAAGGCACGCACAGCAATTGCCAGCATACAAAACAACCAGGAAGAGTTAAACAAGCAAATATTTGCCCTACTAATTTTAGGCGCGTTTTTACCACCATCGCAAAGTGGGGTAGGGGCAAATTATGCCGCAGGTGCAGGTAATACAGGTTTCGAGTTACTATCTAGCCAGTTAAGCCGTTGGATATCTCAAATTAGTGATGATTTTGATATAAATATTAATTACCGCCCAGGCGAAAATGGCGGTCCGCAACAAATAGATGTAAATGCATCTACTTCTATTTTAAAAGATAGGGTTACTATTGATGTTAACGTTGGCAATAATGGAGCAGCACAATCATCAACCACTCCGGGAGCACCAACCAGCCCAACAGCAGCCAGCTCTATTGTTAGCGATTTTAACCTGGAGGTTAAACTAAGCCAGGATGGCCGTTTACGCTTTAAAGCCTTTAACCGATCTAACCAAAACAACATTATTACTAACGACGTGCCTTATACACAAGGTGTAGGTTTATCGTACCGCAGGGAGTTTAACAGCTTTAGAGATTTATTTAAGCGTAAAAATAAACAACAGGCTCCTCCAACCAATGCCCCTGTAACCCCTCCACCGGTTGCTATACCGCCAACACCGGCAGATAGCAGCAAAACAAAACCGTAGATTAATAACTATCTTTGTGCAATTATCAAGTAATATGAATAAGATATTTTTTGCCCTAGCTGCAGTTACAGTATTGTTTACCACTGCTTGCAACGACGAACGTTTAAAAATGCGCAACCATATTCAGGAACTGGAAGGCAAGGTTGTTAAAGACTCATCCAGCTTTACGTTTGATGATAAGGTAAGGGTTGAGTTGGCTAAAGAAATGGTTGCCTATGCCGATAAATTTCCTGATGATAGTAAAGCCGGAGATTATCTGTTTAAAGCCGGTGGCCTATATATAGGTATGAACAAAGGCAAAGACGCTATTGATATATTTAATAAATACATTAAAGCACACCCAGATGGAGAGCATGCCCCACAGGCTATGTTTAATATTGGCTTTGTTTACGACACCCAGTTGAAAGACATTCCTAAAGCAAAGGCTGCCTATCAGGCCTTTGTAGATAAATTTCCTAACCACCAGTTGGCAAATGATACCCGTACAACTATTAAAATGTTAGGCTCGGGAGAGTCGGAAGACGATATGATAAAACGTTTTTTGAAAAATGCTAACGATTCTATAGCCAAGGCAGAAGGCGCAAAGTAGCCCTAGTTTACTTTTACTATCGAGTTATTCTTGTATTGCATTATACTTATTGCAATATTCTCAATGCCGTTTTTAGCATCGTTTACCCCGTATTTAAAGTTGGTTTGAACACCTTTTACCTCTCCCTCGCATAACAGGCAGGGGCTAAGGTTGCGTCCATACTTCTTAAGCATTTTGGCGTAATAGGTCATAGAGTCGTATCCCTGGTAAAAGTATTCCGATGCATCGGCACGGTATAAATCGCGGCAACGCTTATTAATATCAACTACAGCAGTATTGTCTTTGTCGGCAAAGCTGGTGCGGGCAAACAGTAGGTTTACTTTACTAAGCTTAGCTAAATCAAGGTTATCATAAGTTTGCCATTGGTTAAGACCCCAAAGTTTAATCTTATATTTATAGGTTAAGTCGCTTAACTGCGCCACAACCAAAGCCACAGTAGCCTGGTCGCTTGATGGGAAAATTATCAGGTTGTCTGATGTTCCTGATAATAAGCTTTCCGGTATTTTTCCGTTAGCTGTTATAGTATGTTCTTTAAACACCAATCCCCCGGCATTCATGCTATTCTTAAGCCTGTCACGGTACAGGGCCATAGTTCCAATATCCTTCGGGTTGTTGGTAGAGATTAATACCACATTTTGATTTCCGTATGTCTTAGCAATATAGCCTGCACATTGGTCTACAATGGTTATAGCGGTTGGGGTTACTTTATGCGATAATGGTG
>JBIPNX010000141.1:0-5854 GCA_044378145.1 Flavobacteriales bacterium
CCGGGGCCTCGCAAACCGGGAAGCAATATGGGCATGCGCCGTATGCGCAGCAAAATATTTACCATTAACGTAGGACACTTCAACAAAAAAATAAGGGTTAAATACGACAAAGAGATGAAAGCACTTGCTTTGGCAGCAAGCAAAAAATCGGGCAAAGAAAAACGAGCCGACATGAAAGCAAAACGCCAGGCATTGCGCAGCGCATAAAACAAGGCAATACGCTTGATAAATACAAATACAAAAGCATCTTTTCGTGAACAATTAGCTATGATTGACAGTTATCTTTTATACGGTTCGGCATTAGAATTGTAATTAGTAGAGAAAGACACGGAGAAGAGATGAAAAAGGAATTTATTATTGCTTGGATTGTATTGGGTTGTTTGCTTGCGGGCAACAGCAGCGGAAATGTATCAGACAACTTCCTTTTGTCTAAAGAAGCGATTTCTATAGCTAACGGTTCCGAAGCAGAACAACTTGGCCAGCCGCAACCCAAACCGCCCCGCAACAAAGGCTTAAGGCGTATGCGGAATAAAATATTTACCGTAAACGTATTTAGCTATAATAAGAAGATTCGTGAAAAACGCGACAAGGACTTAAAAAGGTTGTCTAAGACGGGTAAAAAATCGTCAAAGGCACACAAGGCCAACAAAAAAACAAAACATATTTTATTAAGAGGGAGCGATGGAAACCATGGCTTTAAAAACAAGCGCCGCTGGTAATTGCTAAGCAGCCATATGCTCTTCTTCGCGCTTCTGCACCGATTTTTTTTCGGGCTCTCGCTGTTCTTTTTTGTTGATGGCCAACAACCAGATTACACTTACTCCCGATAGTACAGCACCAATGCCAACAGCTATTGCCAGCCATAATTTATCTTCAATAGGCAACAGGTAAGCCAGCCAGGGCAAAGAAAATAAGCGGATAAACTCTGCAATAAAGCTCCATTTCTTTTTCTCGAACAGCCCACCAATAGAGGCAAGTGTTATAAAAATGTTGGCGGCATACAATATGCTAATCCATAAATCAAGTTTGTTGGCAATGGCCAAATAGCCGGTTGCAAGCGCCATTAAAACACCAAACTGCACAAGGGTATAAACACTTAGTGTTTTAGTAACCGGGGTGTCAAATTTTTGAAATGTTTCAACCGTAACAGGCTTGGGGTATTGGCGTCCACCAAGGTAATCGGGTTGCCAACCCGGAGGTGCTACCCAAACATGCAACTTGTCGGTAATATTGTTGCATTTTTTTGCCTGTTTGGCAAGGTCTACTATGTAGTGCACATTGGCCCAGGCGGGATTCCAACTGTTTAGTGGGGTGGTAATACCATAAACCACAGGCTCTTTTTCTTCTTCAAACGTACCAAAAAGGCGGTCCCAGATAATAAATACACCCGCATAATTTTTATCTATGTATTGCGGGTTGGCGCCATGGTGTACACGGTGGTGAGAGGGGGTGTTCAGCACCCATTCCAGCGGCCCTAGCTTACCAATAATTTGGGTATGAATCCAAAACTGGTAAAGAATGTCAATGCCCGCAACAACAGCTAAAATCTTAGGGTCGAAACCTAAAACAGCCAAAGGCAAAAACAAGTTAAACGTAACCAACTGGAAAAACCAGGGTTGGCGCAGTGCGGTGGTAAGGTTATAATCTTCGCTGCTGTGGTGCACTACGTGGCCTGCCCACAGAAAGTTAATCTCGTGCCCCCAGCGGTGAGCCCAGTAAAAAATAAAGTCGAAAAGAAAGAGCAGGATAATAACATTGAGCACATTAAACTCAAAGTGAAATATAGCCGTATGCTCATATATGTAAGAGTACAAATACAATATACCCACTTTGCTGAAAACAGAAATTACCTGTTCGCCAATGCCAATACTAAGGCTTGTAAGGGAGTCTTGCAGGCGGTAATAGCCTTTCATGTTGCGTTTGTAAGCAGCGTATATTTCTAATCCAATAAGTAGTACAAAAAAGGGTACCGCTAAAACAATGTAATTAAACTCATTCATGGCGCCAATAGGTTAACAAATAATTCACATCAAATATCGGGCTAAAATTGTCGGCATGCATAACTTTTTTGTGTTGAAGGTTAAAATTTCAATAGGCAATAAAATAACAGCAGATTATTATATTTGCTATAAACCGCAAACCATGCAAACACGATTAATAGTTCTGCTGTTCGCTACCTGCCTTATAGCGTGTAATAAAACGGAGGATAAAGACCCCAACGATGATGGCTGTCCCGATAATTGGATATCTAATGTTTCGGGTTCAATTTCAGAAGGAAATATTCAGGTATCCAACGGAAACCTTGTTTTAAAGGCGCCGGCAACAGCACAAGACGCGTATATAACGTCTCGTTTTTCATACTCTCCTTATGGGGGAGGCAACACCTGTTCTTATAAATGGTATGTGGATTTTGCTGCGTTTGATTTTCCGGACAACACAGCCGAACTAAGCCTAAAGTTTAGAAGCTCAACGGTTGATTTGGGCACAGTTTATATTAGTAACAACAGCATACGCACAACAGATTTTGGTGGACTTGATTTTAACCACACGCTTACGCAGCCTCCGGGCCCGTTTAGGGTAGAGATGGAAAACAGGTCTGACTTTAGGGCCTACCTGCGCGTATACCTGCCAAACGACACGTTAATAGCAGCTAAAAATCTTTTTAATGGCGGCGGTATTTATGCCGATTTTGTTTTAAAAAAGCCACAAAGCGGCACCGCAAGCGTTAGTATTGACAAGCTTAGCGTTTACCAGTGCAACATACAGGATTTTGTAGTTGTTGATGATTTTGATTGCCTGTCTTTTTATCAATAAAAAACCCGCCCGGGTTACAGGCGGGGCTAAAAATAAGGTGAGATATTAGTATCCCGTAGTCATGTGTTCAGGGTTTACTTCGGGCCTGATACTCATAACGGGTATGTTGCTGTGGTTAACTACCTGTTGAGCAAATGGGCCCATAAACAAGCCCGATACGTTGGGCTCCTGTTCGGTCATCATAACAATAAGGTCGGCATCTACAGCGGCGGCAAAATTCATAGTTAGCAAAGCCAGGTTGCTACCCTTTATTTCTTTTGTAACATGCTGAACGCCGTGTTTTTCCAGGTACTCTTGTACCTGCTTAACCTTTTGGTTAAGGCGTGCTTTTTCTGTGGGGTCAAGGTTGCTAACCAGTTCTGCAATATAAATGGTGGCACCCATGCGTTTGGCCAAATCAACGGCATGTACCACTTTTTGGCGCGATGGGGGAGAGCTGTCTATAGGCAACACAATTTTTTTGTACTCAGGCTCGGCCTGCTGGCTGTTTACAGAGAGCACCGGACATGGCGCCTCAGAAACAATGCGGTAAGAGTTGCTTCCCATAAAAAACTCGCGGAAGCCGGATGCCCCATGTGTACCTGTAACAATAAGGCCTGCACCCACTTTTTTGGCATAGTTTACAACTTTGCCCTTAATGCTGCCGGTTGCTGCATGCACAACAACCTTTATCCCGTTTTCCCTGGCCAGCTTATCGCCATAGGCGCGCAGTTTTTGTTCTACCTTTTCAAAAAGGTTAACAATAACAGCATCAACTTCTTTAAACTCAGGTATGTTTACATTAGCGGTGTATGCTTCTAAAACGTGCACCAAATGTATTTCTGAACCATATAGCTGGGCTAGTTTAACAGCGTGTGCCAATGCTACTTCTGCTGTTTCTGAAAAATCGGTGGGTACTACAATTATTTTAATGTCTTCGTGTTTCATAGTCATTTGTATTGGTGGCTGATATAAAGTTACAACAATTCAATTGGTAAAACAAACGAACTTTCTATGTTAATTAAATGTTAAAAGGGTTAAATTTGTTTTTTACGAAACCATATTTGATGAGGAGATATTTACTTTTTGCCTTTCTTTTTCTGTTTTTAGTAGTAACGCAGGCACAAACGGTGAACCATTGGGAGACCGCTGTATTTGCCGATGATACGTGGAGGTATTATCGGGGAACAGCCCAGCCCAACGTTAATTGGAACAATCTTTCATATAGTGCAAACGCGTGGTCTCAAGGGCCGGGAGGCATAGGCTTTGGAGATGGTGACGACCAGACAACAGTACAATCGGGCATTGCATCCCTTTATATACGCAAGGCTTTTACAGTTGCCGACACCGCTGTTCTTGCACAGGCGTTATTAGATATTGATTATGACGATGGCTTTATAGCCTACATAAACGGGGTAGAGGTAGCGCGCAATAACGTTGGCAACCCGGCAAACTACAATACCCTTGCCTTTGGCGACCACGAGGCACAGGTGTATCAAGGCGGCGACCATGAGCGATATGTAATTCCTAAATCCCTATTAACGGCATGTTTGGTTGATGGGCAAAACCTGTTGGCCATACAAATACACAACGTTGCCACCAACTCGGGCGATATGACGGCCATTCCTTTTCTCTCGTTTGGCATAACAAACAGCTATGAATATTTTGAAGAGCCCCCCACGTGGTTTGTTCCGCCGTTTTCGTTTACAGAAAGCACCTTGCCTATTATAGTTATAAATACCAATGGCACCGCTATTGTTGACGACCCACGGGTAACGGTTGATATGGGCATTATATACAATGGCCCGGGCCAGATAAACCATTTAACCGACACGATAAACGATTACAACGGAAAAATTACCATAGAATACCGCGGCTCGTCAACCCAAGGCTTTCCCAAAAAGCAATACGGTTTTTCTACGGTTGATAATTTAGGCAACGAACGCAACGCATCGATACTGGGACTTCCATCGGAAAACGATTGGATTCTTAACGCTCCGTACACCGATAAAACCATGATACGGGAGTTTTTAATCTACAACCTTGCCCGCGAAATGGGAGGCTACGCTACCCGCACTCGTTATTGCGAACTGGTTGTTGACGGCCAGTACCAGGGCGTGTACATTTTGCTTGAAAAAATTAAGTGGGACGACGATAGGGTAGATGTTCCCATGATGGACAACAACGACAATGCCAGTGATTCATTAACCGGAGGGTACATATTCAAAATTGACAAGTTTACCGGCTCGGGCGGTGCCGGATGGAATTCAACCATCACCAATTTTCAGGGCCAGCAAAAAAACATCTTCTTCCAATACCATTACCCAAAGAGCGACGAAATAACAAGCCCGCAGGCACAATACCTGCAAAACTACATCAACAACTTTGAGGCGAACCTTAATGGGTCTAATTACGCAAGCCTTACCAATGGTTACCGTAATTTTATTGATGTTAAATCGTTTATAGATTTCTTCTTGCTTAACGAGGTTACCAAGAATGTTGACGGCTACCGCTTAAGCACCTACCTGCACAAGCAACGCGCAAGCCTGGGTGGCAAAATTTACGCCGGCCCGGTGTGGGATTTTAATATTACGCTTGGCAATGCAGACTACTGTGGCGGCGATAGCTACACAGGTTGGGCACTAGACTTTACTTGCGATATGAGCGTGATACCCTTTTGGTGGCACAGGCTAATGCAAGACAATAATTATGTAAACGAACTGCAATGCCGTTGGACAGAACTACGCAGCGATAAGCTAAGCACCCCAAGGCTAATGGCCTACATAGATTCTATGGCAACCATACTGGACGAGCCACAGCAGCGCAACTATATGATATGGCCTATTTTGGGCACATATGTGTGGCCTAATAATTACGTGGGCAATACATATAACGATGAGCTTACTTACTTTAAACAATGGCTTACCAACCGACTAAACTGGATGGACCAAAACATGCCTGCGGTAGCAAACCCAATTTGCCAGAGTGTGCAGGGCGGGGGCAATGTGGTTATCAGCGAGGTAAACTACCACAGCGACAACGGCCTTGACAGCGGCGATTG
>JBIPNX010000142.1:0-5824 GCA_044378145.1 Flavobacteriales bacterium
CTACCGAAGCTGACGCTGCTATTGACCGCACCTTCCAGGTACTACGCACCCGTATTGATAAGTTTGGTGTTACATCTCCAAACATTCAAAAACTGGGTAACAGCGGCCGTATATTGGTAGAGTTACCGGGTGTTAAAGATAAAGCCCGTGTACGTAAACTGTTACAAGGCTCGGCTAACCTTGAGTTTTGGGAAACTTACCAAAACGGCGAGATGGGCCAGTATATGCAAAAGGCTAACGATATGTTACGCCTGCTTGCCGATGCCGGTGGCGATACAACAAAACTTGCCAAGCCTGATACTACTGTAGCCGCCCCTGGTGATACCAGCAAAGCCGCTAAACTGGCTGCTGCCAAAAAAGACAGTGCCGATAAAGCTGCCCTTGCAGCAAAAGACACCAGCAAAAAAGATACTGCCGGCTTAAGCGAAGATGAGCAAAAAGCTAAGTTTGCTAAAGAAAACCCACTATACGCTGTTCTATCGCCTAACATTTACCAGGACGATAACGGCCAACAACGCTATGCCGACGGTGCTGCTTTTGGTTTAGCTCAAATTAAAGACACTGCCAAGGTTAACAAATACCTTGCACTTCCTTCAATAAGGGCTCTATTCCCTGCCGACTTTAGGCCTTACTGGGCTTCTAAGCCACGCAAAGAAAACCCTAATATTTTAGAGTTATACGCTATACGCGTTACCAATAGCGATGGTAGCCCTGCTTTAAGCGGCGAGGTTATTATTGATGCCAATGCTGATTATCAGCAAAACAGCGCAGAGGCTAAAGTATCTATGCAAATGAACGGTGAGGGTGCCCAGAAATGGAAACGCCTTACTGCCGAAAACAAAGGCAAAGCCATTGCTATTGTACTTGATGGTTATGTATATTCTGCCCCTAACGTAATAAACGAGATACCTAACGGTAGCTCTGAGATTACAGGTAACTTTAAAATTGACGAAGCAAGGGACTTAGCAAACGTTCTTAAAGCAGGTAAAATGCCTGCCCGTGCACGCATTGTGCAAGACGTTGTTGTGGGTCCATCGTTAGGCCAGGAAGCTATTAACAACGGCTTTATGTCGTTTATGATAGCCTTAGGCTTAATCCTGTTGTTTATGGGCTTCTACTACAGCAACTCTGGTTGGGTTGCCGATATTGCCCTGTTTGTAAACATCTTCTTTATTATGGGTGTACTTACCTCAATTGGTGCGGTACTTACCCTTCCAGGCATTGCAGGTATCGTACTTACCGTAGGTATGTCGGTTGATGCGAACGTACTTATTTATGAACGTATTCGAGAGGAGCTGCGGCATGGTAAAGGCATACGCCTGGCAATTGCCGATGGTTTTAAAATGGCCTATTCATCTATTATTGATGCCAACGTAACAACCATAATAGTAGGTGTTGTATTATTTGTAAACGGTACAGGCCCTGTACAAGGCTTTGCTACTACCCTTATTATAGGTATCCTAACTTCATTGTTCACAGCAATCTTCATCAGCCGTTTAGTATTTGAATGGATGCTTAAACGCAACATGAATATTAAATTCTCTACCAAGCTTACTGCTAACGCTTTCAAAAACGTAAAATTCAACTGGATTGGCAACCGTCGTAAATACTATATATTATCTGGCCTGGTAACACTTGCCGGTATTGTATCGCTGGCCACAAGGGGCTTAAACTATGGTATTGACTTTACCGGTGGCCGCTCTTACGTGGTGCGTTTTGAAGCACCGGTTGAAACTCCAACTCTAGCAGCAGGCCTTGCTACCCCATTTGGTGGTAACAGCCCCGAGGTTAAAACTTTTGGCGATGATAACCAGGTAAAAATCACTACCAAGTACCGTATTGATGATAAATCAGAAAACGTAAGTAACGAGGTAGAGAAACTATTAAACGATGGTTTAGCCAAGGTTTACCCTGCAAACAAAGCCAGTGTGCAAAGTAGCGACATGGTTGGGCCAACAGTTGCCGACGATATTAAACGTTCATCGGTATGGTCGTTCCTGTTTGCTGTTGCGGGTATATTCCTTTATATAGTATTCCGTTTCCGCAAGTGGGAGTTTGGTTTAGGCGCGGTAATATCATTATTGCACGATGCGTTTATGCTTGTGTCTGTATTCTCTATCTTCTACGGTATATTGCCGTTTAGCTTAGAAATAGACCAGGCATTTATAGCCGCTATATTAACCGTAATGGGCTATTCTATTAACGATACCGTGGTTGTGTTTGACCGTATTCGTGAGTACCTGAACGATAACAAGAAAGCTCCTGACATGAAAGTTGTAATTAACGACGCGTTAAATGCAACCATTAGCCGTACCATACTTACTTCATTAACCATATTCTTAGTACTGTTTGCCATATTTGTATTTGGCGGCGAGGTAATCCGTGGTTTCTCTTTTGCCCTGTTAGTGGGTGTGGTAGTAGGTACTTACTCTTCGTTATGTATTGCTACTCCTTTAGCGGTAGATTTTGGCAGCAAAAGGAATAAAGCTGCGGAAGATGCTAATAAAAAAGCAATGGCCAAGTAATTAAGGCCTTTACAATACTTTCAATCCCCTTCGGCCTTTAGGTGAAGGGGATTTTTGTTTCCCTCAAAAATCTTATCCTAACAAATTGTTTTAGGCATTTGTTCTTACTGTATCTTTGCATTAAGCAAGTTATAAGTATGAATACAGCTGTTATTTTATTTTTAAATCTTGGTACCAGCGAAATAGTTTTAATACTGTTTGTGGTAATGCTGCTGTTTGGCGCCAACAAAATACCCGAACTGGCAAAGGGCTTAGGCAAGGGTATGCGTGAGTTTAAAGATGCTACAAATGGCATTCAGCGCGAGATACAGGAAAGTGCCCGCAAAATGGAACAGGAGGCTAAAAAGATAGCCGAAGACACCAATAAGGACAATACCAGTACCCCCGATAAACAATAATAACAAGATTTTAAGCAAACCTTTTGTTGCTTTTATATTTTTTACCTTTATTTGTTGTTGAAAATAATTTTTTACATTAGCTGTCACGGATTAAGTAAAGACCTAATCAACCTATGAATATGAGCAGAACGCTTACTCTTATTGCAATTTTCGCCTTTATGGCAACTGTTGCCTCGGCCCAAAACAAGTTTTTGAAGGCCGCCGATGAGGCTTACAAGAACGCCCAGTACTCTGAGGCTATTGAGCTTTACAAAAAAGCCAGTTCTAAAAAGGTGAAAAAAGACGTGAAGGTGGAAATCATCTTCAAAACGGCAGAATCGTACCGTCGTAACCACGACTACAAAAACGCCGAGGTATGGTACAAAAAAGCTATTAAAGCTAAGTACGACGATCCTTTAGCTACATTATACCTTGCTGACGCCCTAAAAGCACAGGAAAAGTATGACGAGGCTGTTGTATCGTACAACGACTATAAAAAATTAGCCCCATCAGACCCTCGTGGCGAAAATGGTGTTGAGTCGTGCAAACTAGCTCAAAAGTGGAAAGACGCTCCTACCAAATACTCGGTAGATAACGTTTCTCAGCTTAACACCAAGTATAACGACTGGGGTGTTGCTTACACCAAAAAGAACTTTAAAGACATCGCCTTTACCTCATCTCGCGAAGGTACTACAGGCAACCAGGTTGATCCTTGGTTAGGCCAAAGCACTGAAGATGTTTTTGAAGCTAAGCTTGATAAAAACGGTAAATGGAGTACTCCTGCACCTTTAGCAACTCCATTTAACTCTAAAATGAACGAAGGTTCTCCGGCATCAAACAATAAATACACCTTGTTGTATTTTACCCGTTGCTCTGAGAAAAAAGATAAAACCCTTGGTTGCCAAATTTATTTAAGCAAGAAAAAAGGTGCTACTGCATGGGAAGAGCCTACTCAGATAATGATTTCTCCTGAAGATAGCTTCTCTTGCGGCGACCCTGCCCTTTCTCCAACAGAAGATACTTTATTCTTCTCTTCGGATATGCCGGGCGGACAAGGTGGTACCGATATTTGGTACGTAACTTACGACAAGAAGAAAAAAGAGTGGAGCAAAGCTACCAACCTGGGTACTACTATTAATACTATAGGTAACGAGCGTTTCCCTTACTTACACGATGATGGCACCCTTTACTTCTCTTCTGATGGCCATTTAGGCATGGGCGGCTTAGACGTGTTCCAGGCTAAAAAACAAGGCAACAAATGGGGCGGCGTAGCCAACATGAAATACCCTATGAACTCTAGCGGCGACGACTTTGGTATTGTATTCCAGGGCCAGTCTCCAACAGGTGAGTACTTAGAAAAAGGTTACATCAGCTCTAACCGTAAAGGCGGTAAAGGTGGCGATGATATTTACTCTTTCATGTTACCTCCTCCATGCTTCACCCTGCAAGGTGTTGTACGTAACCAGGTTTCTAAAGAAGTTATGCCGGGCGTTAAAGTTACTGTTACAGGTTCAGATGGTACTGCTTTAGAAGGTATGACCGATGCTACCGGTAGCTACTTATTTGAGTGCAAGCCAACCGCTAAATTCAAATTGAACAACTCTTTTGAGGTTAACGTTAATAAAGATAAATTCATCAATACTACAGGTATTGGCAAATTTGACACGAAAGGCTTAGAAGAAAGCAAAGACTTTGTTCTTGACTTTGAACTGTTAACTACTGAGAAGCCAATCAAACTTCCTTTGATTTTATTCGACCTTGCTAAGTGGGATTTATTACCTCAGTACCAAGACTCTTTGAATGGCCTTATCAAAACTATGAACGATAACCCTTCAATCGTTATCGAACTACGTTCTCATACTGACTCTCGTTCATCATTCAAATTCAACGAAGAGTTATCATTCAAACGTTCTAAATCGGTTGTTGATTACTTAATCAGCAAAGGCATTGCCGGCGACCGTATGGTACCAAAAGGTATGGGCGAGTACGAACTATTGAACAAATGTAAAGACGGCGTTAAGTGTACTGAAGAAGAACACCAGGTTAATCGTCGTACAGACTTTAAAGTTATCCGTAACGACTATGTTGCCCCTAAAGACCCATCAAAAATTGAAGCTCCGAAAATTATTATCGAAGACGAAGATGGCGAAGAAGTAGAGCCTGCTCCAACAGATGGAACAACTCCTGCTCCGGGCGGAACAACTCCAACTCCTCCTAAAAACTAAGTAAATTAGTAAACGATATTAAAAACATCCCGCCACCTCGGCGGGATGTTTTATTTTTGTACCCATGCAAAACGAGTCGCTTTATAATATGCGCGGGGTTTCGGCCTCTAAAGAAGATGTACACAAAGCCATTAGCAAGCTTGATAAAGGTTTGTTCCCTAAGGCTTTTTGTAAAATAGTGCCTGATTATTTAACCGGAAGCGATGAGCATTGCATTGTAATGCACGCCGACGGGGCAGGTACTAAATCGTCGCTGGCATATATGTACTGGAAAGAAACCGGCGACTTAGGCGTATGGAAAGGCATAGCACAGGATGCACTGGTAATGAACCTGGATGATTTGCTATGTGTGGGCGCTACCGAGAATATATTATTATCGAGCACCATAGGCCGTAACAAGAACCTTATTCCGGGTGATGTTATATCAGCCATTATAAACGGCACACAGGAGCTGGTTGATGAGTTGGGCAAGCATGGCATTAACATAGTGCTTACAGGCGGCGAAACAGCCGATGTTGGCGATTTGGTGCGTACTATAATAGTAGACTCTACCGTTGTATGCCGCATGAAACGCAGCGACGTTATAGACAATGCCAATATTAAAGCAGGCAACGTAGTAGTGGGCTTGGCATCTTACGGGCAGGCTAATTACGAAACAGAATACAATGGAGGCATGGGCAGCAATGGATTAACATCG
>JBIPNX010000492.1:0-5820 GCA_044378145.1 Flavobacteriales bacterium
GGTACATGGACATCAGGCCCAACTGCAACTACTGCAGAAATTTCTATTCTTGACGTTGAAACCGCTTTAGGTGGTAACGACTTTGGATTAGATGATATATCATTTGGTACCCTGGCACCTGTTCCATTCTCTGTTGCACCAAGCGCAGGTGTAGGTGGCAATACCATTTGCGAAGGCTCTCCGTTAACAATTTATGCTAACCGCGATGGTGGTATGAGTCCTTTTACATACTCATGGACCGGCCCTAACGGATTTACTTCAAACGCAGAAAACCCATTTGTATCAGCTTCGGCAACATCAGCTATGGCGGGTACTTATAACCTATCGGTATTAGATGGGCAAACCTGTACAACAACAGGTAGTTTTGTACTAACGGTAAACCCGTTACCAACAAACTTAAGCCCAACTGCTGTTCCGGCAACTATTTGTTCGGCAGCAAGCAGCAATATTCAAATTACCTCATCACAATCAGGTGTTAGCTACCAGTTGCGCAATAATGCCGACAACTCTTTAGTTGGCACTGCAGTAGCAGGTACCGGTGGCACTATAAACTTACCTACCGGTAGCCTTAGTGCTACCACCACGTTTAATGTACTGGCAACAAATACAACAACAGGTTGCAGCCGCCAGCTATCTACTACCCCAACTGTTACCTTGCTTGCAACACCTGTGTTGGTTATTACTAACCAGGCATCGTGCACAGGTACTGTAAACTTAACAGCTCCGGCTGTTACCGCAGGCAGTACAGGTGGTGGTACATTAACCTATTGGACAAACGCAGCATGTACTACTGCTGTTAGCACCCCTTCATCAGTATCTACAGGCACTTACTATATTAAGAGTACTGTTGGTTCTTGCTTTGATGTAGAACCCGTTGTAGTTGCAGTTGGCACATCGCCTATTGCTACATTCAACTATACCGGTAGCCCGTTCTGTTCATCAGCATCAGACCCATTGCCAACATTTAGCGGCGGTGGTGTAGCGGGTGTATTCTCATCATCTACCGGTGCAGTATTTGTTAGCACCAGCACAGGCCAGATAGATTTATCTGCAACCCCTGCAGGTACACATACTATTACTAATACCATTACCCCATCGGGAGCATGTTCTCCTGTATCGGTAAGCCGTACCATTGTTGTTACTGCATACCCAAGCGCTGCATTTAGCTATGGATCAACAACAATGTGCCAGAGCGCAACTGCAGCAGACCCATTGCCTGTATTTGGCCCCGGTGCTTCAGCAGGTACTTTTACATCGTCTTATGGTTTATCATTTATTAGCACTACAACAGGCCAGATAGATATTTCTGCCTGTACACCGGGTAGCTATGCTGTTACCAATACTAAAGCAGCGGCCAATGGTTGTCCTTCTGTAACGGCTACAACGTATATCTACATCAACCCTTATACATTCTCGGGTGGTGTTGTATCTACTGCTTCGCCTACAACTATTTGCGGAGGACAAACTATAAACTTAACATCAGAAGCCCCAATCTATTTATCGGCAGTATTAAGAGAAGATTTTAACAGTACCTCTAATAACTGGACTACTACCAACACATCATCTGGTGGTACTCCTGCTAATGCTGCATTTACTTTAAGGGCTGATGGTTATTCTTACGACGGTTTAACTTTTGACTCTAACGACAATACACAGTTTTACATGACAAACAGCAAACTGCAAGGCTCGGGTGGCACAACAGCTACTACCCTACGCTCGCCTTCCATTTCAACTGTTGGTTATGCAAGCCTTGCATTAGACTTTTTCCAATACTTTAGGGCAGCCGCCAGTGGCGATGTTGCCAAAGTACAGGTATCGGTAGATGGTTTTAACTGGCTTGATGTGGCTACTTATACAGCAACACAAGGTTCGTCTAACGCATTTACAAATTCTGTAGTAGACCTAACTGATTATGTAGGCCTGCCATCAATGTACATTCGTTTTAAATACGATGCTACAAATGATAGGTATTGGGCAATTGATAACGTATCTATAACAGGTTACTCTACCAACTATACATACTCATGGGCATCATCGCCGGTAGGTTATATATCGGCATTGCAAAACCCTGCAAACGTTGGCCCAACAGTATCAACATCATACACAGCAACTGCAACAAACAGTTATGGCTGCTCTGCTGCTTCATCAGCATCAGCTGTAACGGTTAACCCGTCTGCATCATTAAGCAGCACGCTTACACCGCCTGCTATTTGTAGCAATACAGCATTTACTTATACCCCAACAAGTGCAACTTCGGGCGCTACATTTACCTGGACCCGCGCTGCAGTTGCAGGTATTAGCAACGCTGCGGTTACAACCCCGCAAACAGGCGGAGTTAACGAAACCTTAATTAACACCACAACAGCTCCAATAAACGTTGTATACACTTATGTAACCAGCAAAAATGGTTGCTCTACCACTCAAAACGTAACCGTAAAAGTTTACGCGCCAAACGTATGGAATGGCAGCCAAAGCACCAACTGGTTTACCGGTGTCAATTGGTGTATAAACGGTGGTGGTATACCTACAGCTACTACAACAGCTTTAATTCCTGATGTTGCAATAACAACCCGTAACCCAATTATTGATAATGCACAAGGCACAGGTGCTGTAACTAAAAACCTTACCATACTATCGGGTGGTGGTTTAACCATTAACGGTACAGCAGGCCTTGCCGTATGGGGAACATGGAACAACAGCGGAACATTTACCGCCAATAGCAGTACTGTTACCTTTAAAGGTGCCTCAACCGATTCTATTGTTGGCACAGATGTTCAACAGTTTTATAACCTTACACTTGATAAAGGGACAGATACCACAACTGTATTAAAAGCCAATGTTGATATTAATATTGCTAATACTCTTACACTAACTAATGGATTGTATACCCAAAATGCAGGTGGTGGCAATATTACCAATGCACTTACTATAAGCAACAAATCGGGTATAGATGTAACAAACGATGCCGTTTTAACAACCGGTGCCGGTGTTACTAATAGCGGCTTACTGCGTGTAACCAATGGTACTATATCCATTGGCGGCAGCCCAACGCACAACCTATTAACAAATGCAGGCGGACGTTTACGTGTAACAACAGGTAAATTAACGGTAGCAGGTAATATTAGCAACACTAGCTCTACTGCGCGTATTAACGGAGGAACACTGGAAGTTGGCGGAGCCTTTATTGGAACCGGAACAAGCTCTTTAATACAAACAGGTGGTACTATTACCTTGAATATGAATATCATTAGCAACAACAGCAACTCTATTTTTGATATTGCAGGTACATCCGCTCTAAATTTAACAGGAGGCAATATTATTGTGCAAGATGCTAATGGTGGCACAGGTGGCGATATTAAAATAATTGCAGGCGTTGGAAGCAAATCAATAGCTCCCGGGTACAATATGCAGGTGGGTAATGATTTAACACTAAGCAGCAGTACCTTTAAAATTAATGGTGGAAGTACATCATTGGGTAAACTAACAGTTAGCAACTCTGATGCATTAATTGCACGTTTAACAGGTATTACAACTGTAAATACCCTGGTGCTTAACAATCCATTAGAGCTTAACTCTAACACTTTTGTAATAGCTAACGCATCTAATGCAGCTATATCTGGCACTAGCTATATTGTTAGCGAGACAACCAATGCAAACTCTAAACTGCAATGGAATGTAGGCAATAGCACAGGTACTTATGTGTTCCCATTTGGTAATGCAATGGGTACAGCCATACCTTTTACGTTTAACATTACCGCTGCAGGTACACAATCTTCATCGGGTAATATTACAGTATGTACCTACCCTACCACCGATATAAATAGCCCATACGTTAGTAGTGTTAGCCATATGAATATGGAAAACGGTGGCAGTGGCCCACTGGCAACTTTAGACCGTTGGTGGGTTATCGATGCCAATAACTATGCTACCAAACCAATATCAAACATGACATTTGGCTATGCAGATGTTGATCTTACAGGAAATGTCTTATCGGAGAACGGTTTAAAAGCGCAACGTTGGGATGTATCGCTAAACAATGGCATTGGCGGCTGGAACCCACCTGATTATTTTGGGGAAAATACTGTGAATGTTTCGGCAAACGCTGTAACTATAAATAGTGTTACAAATTATTCCCCATGGGTACTACACGATGGTTCAAGTTCAGGCAACTCTCCCTTACCTATTGAATTATTAGACTTTGCTGCAACCTGTAACGGAGATGTGGTAACCGTTAACTGGACTACCGCTACCGAAACAAACAACAACTACTTTACCATACAACGCTCTGAAGATTTGGTAACCTTTGATGATATAGCTGTAGTAGAAGGAGCAGGTAACAGTAATGCACCGCTTAGCTACTCTGCAAACGATGAGTTCCCTATTAGCGGCAAAACAGTGTACTACCGCTTAATGCAAACCGACTTTAACGAAGATTTTGAAATATTTAACCCAGTAGCTACAATGTGTGTTACCAAGCAAAATGATGTTATAACCATTTACCCTAACCCGGCTAATGATGTACTTAATATCCGCATGGATGTAAGCAGCAACGACCGCGGTGTGGTTAATGTTTACAACAGCATAGGCCAGGTTGTTAAAACCATTGCAATAGAGCCAACCCAGGGCCAAAACACTTATACTTTAAGTGTAGGCGATATGGCACACGGGCAGTATTTTGTAAGCTTCTCTATGGATAATAAGAACTACCCTGTACAAAAATTAATGGTTACCAGGTAGTTTGCCTAACTTGTCGTTGGTATTACAAGGCCCCCGTTTCCGGGGGCCTTTTTTGTTAGTTAAAAGAGCCGACGGTTAAAGATATACACAATATTATGGCAAAGTACTTAAATTGTCATTTATCACACTATCAGATACTTATATCCAAAAAACCTAAAATATGTCTTACGCAACGTTTGTTAAGCCAATCTTTCGTTATATTTGTCAAATTACAAAGTCTATTTAAATCAAACTGTTTACGTAATACAAAATGAAAAGAACATTATTACTCGCTTTAGGTGCGTTTGCTTTTGCAAGTGCGGGTGCACAACAAGCTATTCCTACCGGAAAGCCTGTTAAAGTTCCGGCAAACATTGCTAACAAGGCTTACACGATTAACCACAACAACTTTGTGTACAACGAAATGTACGCTTTGCCTCTTAAAAGTGGCAACCCAACTACAGGTGCAAACCAGGTAACTTCGTTAGACGAGGTTGTTATTGGTAAATCTGTTTACGACTTACAAACCAACTCATCGGTTCAAAACCGCGTTGTTAACCATGGCGGTGGCCAGGTTAGTGCCGTTTGGACATTTGGTAAAGTTGATGCCAGCTTCCCTGAACGCGGAACAGGCTACAACTACCGCGATGGTAGTAACTGGATACAAGTAGGTTACGATGCTGACATTGATAACATTGTACGTGTAGAAAACATTCGTACAGGTTTCCCATCACTTAGCCGCGTAGCCGGTAAAGGTGATGTAGTTGTTGCCCACGACCTTAACGGCTCAGCACAACTTGCCCAAAATGATAACGTAGGCGACCTTGACAGCTGGAACAATGCTGCTACCCCAATGGATAGCACTTTTTGGAACCGTATGATTGTTGCTGGCCCAGATGGCAAAACTATCCACGTTATTGCTTTAACTACCCCAACTACAGGTACTCCTGCCGGTGTTCCTTTCCAGGGTATTGATGGTGCTTTGGTTTACTCTCGCTCTTTAAACGGTGGCCAAACCTGGGATATACAAAAATCTCTTCTTCCGGGTATTGATGCTTCATTATTCAAACGTTTCAGCGGCGATGCTTATGCTATTGATGCTAA
>JBIPNX010000143.1:0-5779 GCA_044378145.1 Flavobacteriales bacterium
GGGGTATCTATAAAAGTAACTACGGGTTTGTCAAATTTCTCAGCCATTTTCATCAGGCGCAGGGCCTTGCGGTAACCCTCAGGATTTGGCATGCCAAAGTTGCGGTACTGGCGCATTTTGGTGTTAGCACCTTTTTGCTGGCCAATAAACATAACGGTTTTGCCGTCAATGCTGCCCCAACCTCCAACCATGGCTTTGTCATCGGCAACGGTACGGTCGCCATGCAGCTCTATAAAAGTGCCATCGCTAATTGCCTCTATATAAGCCAGTGTATAGGGCCTATCGGGGTGGCGCGATACCTGCACCCTTTGCCAGGGTGTTAGGTTATCGTATATAGTAGCACGGGTGGCCTCAATCTTCTTTTCAATATCGGCCAGTGTCTTTGTAACGTCAACTTTGCTTTTTTCGCCTAGCTTTTTGGCGGCTTCCAGTTGCTCGTACAGTTCGGCTATGGGTTTCTCAAAATCGAGATAGTTCATATTATTGCCAATTAGTGTTACGTTAATTTAATCTTTTATTAATTACTCCCCAAACAAACCGCCAATGCGGTTAAGTGGGTTGCGCCCCAGGTGTTTATAGGCCATTTCGGTAACCTCT
Organism: Flavobacteriales bacterium; assembly: GCA_044378145.1. Taxonomy (GTDB): domain Bacteria; phylum Bacteroidota; class Bacteroidia; order CAMBQF01; family CAMBQF01; genus CAMBQF01. Next base: position 598 of record JBIPNX010000143.1, read on the forward strand.
CGCCCACGGGGGGTGCGTATCATATACCCTTCCTGTATCAAAAAGGGTTCGTATACTTCTTCTATGGTTTCGCCTTCTTCGCCCACGGCGGTAGATATGGTAGTAATACCCACAGGGCCGCCTTTAAACTTATCTATAATGGTAGCCAGTATCTTAATGTCCATCTCGTCAAGGCCGTTCTTATCAACGTTAAGCGCCCCTAGTGCATAGTGGGCAATATCCATATCAATAACACCTGTCCCTTTTATCTGGGCAAAATCGCGCACACGGCGCAGCAAAGCGTTGGCTATACGTGGGGTTCCACGGCTGCGGCGGGCAATTTCAAAGGCCGCGTCTTCTTTTATGGGTATGTTTAAAATACCCGCAGAGCGGATAACAATATCGGTTAGCAGCTTAGAGTCGTAATACTCCAAACGCGAGTTAATACCAAAACGTGCCCTAAGCGGCGATGTTAAAAGCCCCGAACGGGTAGTTGCGCCAATAAGAGTAAAGGGGTTAAGGTTGATTTGAATGGTACGCGCATTTGGGCCCGTTTCAATCATTATATCAATCTTATAGTCTTCCATGGCAGAGTACAGGTACTCTTCAACCACGGGGCTTAAACGGTGTATCTCGTCAATAAAAAGCACATCGTTAGCCTCCAGGTTGGTAAGCAAACCGGCAAGGTCGCCGGGCTTATCTAATACCGGGCCAGATGTTGTTTTGATGGACACATTAAGCTCGTTGGCAATAATGTTGGCCAAAGTAGTTTTACCCAAGCCCGGAGGGCCATGCAAAAGCACATGGTCTAATGCTTCGGAGCGCAATTTGGCTGCCGAAACAAACACCTGCAGGTTATCGAGCACACTGCGTTGGCCTGTAAAATCGTCAAAGCCCTGCGGACGCAAAACCTTTTCTATCTCCCTTTCGGTAGGCGATAAATTCTCGTCGTCGGCTTCTAGTAACGGATTCATATAAAATTAAAAATCCCCGTAAGGGGGTAAATTATATCCCTCCCTATGGTAGGGAGGGATTAACATATCTAACTCAAAAAAATTAAATGCCTGTTTTACGCACGGTAGTAGTTTTACCACCTTTGGTTTGCGCGCCGCTTACTTTATCGCCACCCGATGCACCTACGTTAGCCGAACCTTTGCCTTTTTCTTTAAAGGTTTTCAATGCCTCTTCTGCTTTCTCTGTTTCCTCGTCGGCTACAGGGGCTTCGTCTTTCAACAAATCGTTTGCCTGAAGCAAGTTATACCAGCTGATAATTTTGCGCATATCCGATTTGTAAACGCGGTCGCGGTCGTAATCGGTTAACACCTCGCCAAAGTAGGCTATAATAGCCTTGTCTTCTGCTTTTTTAGCATCAAGAGCAGGGCCACCGTTTTCTTTGTCTTTAATTTTTTCAAAAACGTCTTTCAATGGAATATCATCGCTCTCGCAAAACACTGATATATCTTCCAATGCACTTACCTTGTTAGAGGCATACACCGGTACGTTTTTACCATCTACTAATGATTTTGCAAGTAATCCGTTTTTCAACTGGCCTGTTACCTTAAACAAGCCGCCCATTCCACTAATTGAAATAATTCCGCTTATGTCCATATTCTATATAAATAATTAATTATTGTTGCTGTGTTACTGTTATTAATTCTATTGTCCAACCCGCCATATCCATATACACTATTAATGGGTTTTGGACATCGTTAAGTATGCGTATTTCTTTTGCCCCTGCGCCTTTAGTGCAGCCTGCATTATTGCGGGCAATAATGTTGTTAAACTTAGCCGGAGAGCCATTTAAGTTAATTGCAAAACGGTCTACCTCGCAGTTAATAAAAGCCTCGGGTATAGCAGCATTATCAATGGTGATATTAGCAGTAGCTTTTGATGCTAACAACTTAAATACTTTAGCGCTAACCCATACGCTGGTTTTGCCTTTTAGGGTAACTGCACCGGGATTAAAAAAGTTGTTAATGCCCATAGCGTCAGACGCATCGGCATTGTTAAAAGTTATTGAACCTTTTTGGTTTACACCACCGCTCATTACCCAATCAAAAGATAGGTCGGGGCGCCATGTTTTAAGCGTTACCGTAAAGTCGTACTCAGCGGTAGGCGTTTTTACGTGGTAGGTAAGCACATCGCCGGGTTTAACGCTAAACTCCTGTGCATTAGCCGTAAAGCCAAACACTAAGGCTACGAGTAATATGTTTATTTTAAGAACAATAGCTTTCATGGTGCAATGTTTTAAATTCAGGTCAAACCTACTCGAAAAAAACGTGAAAAGCAACACATGCCCCTCTAAAATAACAGCCCCAAACCTGCTGAAAGGCTTGGGGCTGTAAATATTTTTATCAAAATGAACCTTAGAAACTATAATACGCTTTGGTGCCATCGGGGTAGATGCCACGTATCATTACACGGCCTTTGGCTGTATCAAAAGCATCTTGCAGCTCACCAATGGTATTTATGGGCTTGCCGTTTACCTCGGTAATAACAAAGCCCTCTTTAATACCGTACGAGCGCAGGCGGCCACCGTCTATTTTGGTAACCTTTACGCCGTTTGTAATTTTCAGTTTGGCCTTTTCTTCTTTAGAAAGCACTTCAAAATCGGCACCTAAGGCAGAGCCTTTCTCAGTTTTAACATAGTTGGTACCACCGTTTTTGTTTTTCAGGGTAACGCTTACGTCTTTAACCTTGCCATCGCGGCGGTAGGTAACAATAATTTTATCGCCGGGGCGGTTGCGTGCCACCTGCTCTTGCAGGGCAGGAGTAGTATTTACCGGTACACCGCTAATTTTCAAAATAACGTCGCCAACCTGCAAGCCGGCATCTTTAGCTGCGCCATCATCGGCAACATCAGACACATACACGCCATCCATCTCTTTCAGGCCTTTTTCATCGGCAAAGTCAGAGGTAATGTTTTGTATTGAAACACCTAAGAATGCACGTTGTACCTCGCCAAACTCCAGCAAGTCGTTAGCTACTTTGCGCACAATATTTACAGGGATAGCAAATGAATAGCCGGCATACGAGCCTGTTTGCGATGCTATGGCGGTGTTAATACCTATCAGTTCGCCTTTGGTGTTTACCAATGCACCACCGCTGTTGCCCGGGTTTACGGCAGCATCGGTCTGTATAAACGACTCAATAGCATATTTACCTGCACCGGGGTTATTCTCTAAAATATTAATGTTACGGCCTTTGGCGCTAACAATACCTGCTGTTACGGTAGAAGTAAGGTTAAAAGGGTTACCAACAGCCAATACCCATTGGCCTACCTTCACCTCGTCAGAGTTGCCAAACGCTAAGAATGGAAGGCCTTTTTCGTTAACCTTGATAAGGGCAAGGTCGGTATTAGGATCAACACCAATTACGGTGGCCTTGTAGCTGCGGTTATCGTTCAGGGTAACATCCACCTTGTCGGCCCCATCAACCACGTGGTTGTTGGTTATAATGTAACCGTCTTCAGATATAATTACCCCTGAACCTGAGCCCGATTGTGGGCCCTGGTTAGGTAACTGAAAGTTGAAACCGCCGCCGCCAAAAAAATCGCGGAAGGGGTCAAACATATTATCGTTATTAGCAGAACGCTCGTAGGTGGTTTTTACGTGTACCACGCTATGGATAGTTAAATCGGCCGCTGTGGTAAAATCTATCCCGCTCTCGGGTGGGGTAGACGATGTATACCTTACCTGCGTAGGTGGGGCTTCGCCAAAACGTTTTGTCCCTTCTGCACCGTTGTCAATCATTTTGTAAGCGGCCAACGATGTAAAACCGCCAATAGCTGCTGCTGCAAAAATTACAATGTACTTTTTCATTTTCTTAAAATTTTAGCTGATGGAATATAGCAAATTTTATGCCTTTTTGAATAGCTTACTTTAAAACGCACGAGATTTTTGTTTGTTGCAGGTTAAAACGGAGGGGTTTTGGAATTATTGTGTGAAATTTTGGCAAAGGAGGTGCGACAAAATTTCGGATGCTATAATAACCTTATTACAGGGTTCCATACATGCAAAAAAGCCCCTGACGATAAATGTCAGAGGCTTTTTACTTATATGTATTGATTGTTTAGTAGCTTAATACTTTAAAGGTAGTGCGGCGGTTACGTTGGTGTTCATCTTCAGTACACTTAACATCGTTAGCACAACCGTTAACCAGTTTGGTTTCGCCGTAGCCTTTCCAGGTTAGGCGGTCTTTAGAAATACCGCGTTTAACAAGGTATGCAACGGCAGATTTAGCACGGTTGTCTGATAAGGTAATGTTGTATTGATCGTTAGCGCGCGAGTCGGTATGAGAGCCTAACTCAAGTACCATGTTTGGATACTCTTTCATCAGTTTCACAATCTTATCAAGCTCTACTGCTGCATCGGGACGAATGTTGTATTTATCCAAATCGTAATACACGTTTTCTAAGGTAAAATCTTTGGCAACAACTGGTGCGTATGGATCCAGTACAAAATCTTTACGAAGGGTTTCTGATTTTGTCAGGCCTTTGGTAGTAGCATCGCCTGTTGCGGTAGAGTATTTCTCTTTAGTAGCGACCAAAGAGTAATCTGTATTAACAGCAATAGGTGTTTCGTAATTACCATTAGCATCGGTAGTAAACTCCAGCTTGGTATTGTTTTGCATATCAATAACCTCAACCTTAGAGTTTGGCAATGGTAAGCCGGTAGACTTGTCTGTAACTGTACCTACTAACATAAATGCAATTTGCGGTACTTCTTTTTTACGAACGAAGGTGAATATTTTATCGCCACCTAAGCGGTTAGAAGATATGTATCCGTTTTTCATATCGCTTTTCATAGTGAAGGCAAAATCGTCTTGGGTAGTATTTAAAGGGTAACCTTCATTCACCGCACGGCCAAATTTACCGTTGCCCAAATCTTTAGCACTAAACACATCTAAGCCTCCCATATTGGTATGGCCTTGCGATGAGAAGTACAGTGTAGAATCGCCTGCACAGTAATAAGGGAACATCTCATCTATTGAAGTATTTATGCCCGGGCCAAGGTTGATTGGGGTACCCCAGCCTTCGCCTTCTTTTTTGCTCATGTAAATATCTGTACCACCTAATCCTCCGGGCATGTCTGATATAAAATACAATGTCTGCTCATCGGCCGATAAGGTTGGGTGGCCCATAGAGTATTCATCGCTATTGTATTTAAACTCCATCAGGTCTTTCCACTTATCTCCATCTAAC
>JBIPNX010000144.1:0-5775 GCA_044378145.1 Flavobacteriales bacterium
CAATTGCCCAAATACGACGATAGTGACAGCCTTGGAGTAACCAAACCAAACAAGGCTGAGCCACAAAAAAAGAAGTTTAAACGCCCTAAGTGGTTCGACCATACCTACGTGGGCGGCGGCCTTGGCTTGCAGTTTGGACAGTATACAGTTATTGACTTGTCGCCTATGGTTGCTTACGAAGTAGGCAAGGTATTTATGGGCGGTATTGGCTTTACCTACCTGTACAACAGGGTGAGGCTAACCAGCGGCCAATCGAGCTATATTTTTGAGACAAACACTTACGGCGGCAGGGCTTTTGCCCGTATTATACCCGTTAGGAACGTTTTTTCTAATGGCGACGCGTTTTTTGTGCACGGCGAATATGAAATCCTCAATCTGGAAGACTTTGCTTCAAGCTCTGTAATAAAGAAAAGGGTGAATGTGCCGGGCTACATTGCAGGCCTTGGATACCAGCAGGCCATAGGGCGCAGGGCGTTTACAACCCTGTCTGTTTTGTGGAATTTTAACGACGATCTCCGCTACCCATTTAACAACCCATTATTCCGTTTTGGGTTTTTAATAGGTATATAGTTGAAAAGTTAGTTTAAGTGCTGTTTTTCTGCGTTTTTGTTTTGTAACTTTGGTTTACTGCCAAAAGTATAATACGCCATGAAAAAATTGTACGTAGCGTTGGCCCTTAGTTTTGCGGGCTACACAGCATATTCTCAAAACCTTGTTAACGACGGGGGCACCATAAACATAGCTTCCGGAGCTACCATAGCACTTACATCAAACTTTAACAACCTCAACGCGGGCGCAGTTAACAACCAGGGCACTATGGAGGTTGCGGGTAATTTTACCGCTGCCGATGCCAGCACCCAAACGGGGGTGGGCACTTACCGTTTTAATGGAACTAACAACACCCAAATCTTAATTATCGGCACGGGAGAGATTAGTAATATTGAGTTGGACAACCCGGCAGGATTGGAGTTGCAAAGCTATGTTAGCGGTGTAAACAGCATTAATTTTATTAATGGGCACCTTATTTCAGGACCCAACACACTTACACTGAATACCGTTAATAATGCCATTACGGGAGCAAGCAATAACAGGTTTGTTGTTTGTGGTGATAATGGTTTGCTTAAGTACAACGGCGTTGGCACCGGCGATACGGCTTTCTTCCCTATTGGTTATTCTATAGGCAACTATAACCCTGTATGGCTTACCAACAGCGGCACAGAAGATAATTTTAGAGCCCAGGTGCTTAATGATGTTTTGCAAAGCGGCTTAATCGGCAGTTCTATAACCAACGACCAGCAATTGGTTAACCGAACCTGGAATATACAGGAAGATGTAGCAGGCGGCACAATGCCCTCTGTTACCCTGCAATGGGACGCATCGCACCAACGTTCAGGTTTTGACCCTCAGGCTTCTTCTGTGGTTTCTTATTACAGGGAAACACCCAGCCAGTGGGAGTATTTTCCATCGTCTGTTCCTGTTCAGGGCAACGACCCTTATACCATTACACGCACCTTTACTGCAAACCCAGACAATATGGGTGCTTTTATTGTAGCAAATGATGGCAGCATAACTATTTTCCCCGAGAGCGTTGGCGAAGAACCTCCGGGCGGAGAAGTTTCTTGCTCTCCCAACCCCGCAGCAGGTGGCAACCTGATACAGCTTACCGCTAAGGCATTAGCAAACAAAGCAGTTAACATAAAAATGTACGATACTGCAGGCCGTTGCGTTGCTAACGATAATAAAATGGCAAACCCAAAGGGCCAGCTGCCGTTTACCATCCCTCAAATTACAAAAGGTATGTACCTGCTTGACCTAAGCACACCCGAGGTACGTTTTAGCAGAACGATTGTAGTGGAATAATACAAACAGTTTGGCATATTTAATACTATGGTAAACTTGCTCTATGTTAAGCTACTGGGTAATTAGTTACTTTCGTGCGTTTTAAAAGCTCAAAACGTGTCGAAGGTTAAGTGTACTCTGTTATTTCTGTTTTCTCTTAGTATTGTTGTACTGTCTGCACAAACAGGCACCCTTTCAGGCAGGTTGGTTAGTAAAGGAGAGTCGTTGCCGGGCGCTATAGTAATAATAGAAGGCACCAAGCTTGGCACCACAACCGCTTTCGATGGAACTTTTCAATTGTTTAATGTACCCATTGGCAAACAAATAGTAAAGGTAACTTACCTTGGCTATAAGCCACTGCAAAAAGAAGTAACCGTAGCTTCAGGCATTACAACTAATTTACACGATATTGAATTAGAAGCAGACGCCAAAAACCTTAAAGAGGTTTCTGTATTGGGCAGCTACAAAATAGGCAGCGAAGACAAGGCCATAAATATGGTTAAAACTTCGTCGCATGTGGTATCTGTAATGTCGTCAGAAGCCATAGCTAAGCTGCCTTCTAAAACAGCAGCCGAAGCCGTAAAACGTATTGCGGGCACATCAATACAAAATGATAAGGGAGAGGGTAGTTTGGTTTCGCTGCGCGGAACACCTATTGACTGGACAGCCACCTTGGTAAATGGCGACAGGCTTCCAACATCTGACGAAGAAAACGCGAGCCGCGCTTTCGATTTTGAGGTGTTGCCTTCTGACTTCATCGACTATATTGTCGTTTCGCGTTCGGTAACACCAGATCAGGAATCGGATAATATTGGGGGGATAATAAATTTTATGACCCGTTCTAATGTTGAGAAAAAAACCTTTAAAGTAAACATTGGCGGGGGTTATAATACATTGGCAGGCAAGCCCCTTATGAACGCCGCCATTACCTATGGCAATGTATCTAAAAATAAGAAGTTCTCTTATGTGCTTGATGGTTCTTACTACGGGCGCTATTATGGGGCACAGGCATATAAAGTGGTGTATGCAAGCAATTTTAACCAGGGAATTGCAAGTTACGAGCTTAAGGATTACTCGGGCATGCGCAACACCATTGGCGCCAATGCAGCGTTTGAATATAAGCCTAATGATAAAGTTACTGTTGGAGCCCGCTTTTTTTATGGTCGTTTAAACGACGATAAAAACCAGTTCAAAACGAGGTTTAATTACAGCGATGGTTCCGGCGCGCGCCTGCGCTTACAAAGCATTAGCGGCTTATTAATACGCCAGCTTTTTGGTGGCGATATACATGGCGAATTTAAAATCAACGATAAAATTACCATAACAGCAAAAGCGGCTACTTACCATAACAGTTTTAGGTATGGCAACCGCCCTTTTAAAAATAAAGATCCTCGCAACGGTTACTTTTTCACAGAATTTATGAGCCCGTTGTTATATTATAAAGACACCGACTCTGTTGAATTTAATGGCGATCCTGTTGGGCCCAATACTGTAGCGCCTATTGTAACAAAATTATTAGGGGTAGATAACCCGTATGGAACCGGCGACGATTATAACAACATACAACCCCAACCAATAAACCCGCAAAGCCCGCAGCCACTGCAAGCCGGCGATTTTGAATTTTACCGTTCCTGGTCGGAGTTGAATGAAACTTGGGAACGCGACCCTATTGTTGGCCAGGTCGACCTACACTACACAATCAATAACAATGTAAAACTACAGTTTGGGTTTAAAGGCCGGTATAAAGAAGGCGCACGGTTAGTTAGTTTGTATGAGTGGAGGCAAAACGTACCCCTACGCCCACAACCCTATTTACTTACCGATTTTAATACCGTGCAATTAGACGAGCGTGGAGGTTTTTTAAGAGAATTAGGTAGCCCTTACCAGGGTAGCTTTTTCCCGTTTTTGCCCAAAGACCAGCTAATGGATTTTGTGCCCAATCTTGGCGATACATTGAAGCCTTACGAAATGAACCCTGTAAATACCGAATACAGGTTTTGGGCCGGGAATAAATATACTTACCACGAAAGTGTATATGCGGGCTATGGTATGGCCGATATTAAATTAGGTAAAGTACAACTAGTAGCCGGGGCCCGCCTTGAATACACCAACCTTCAGGAACTATCGGATACACTGCTCGACTCGCTGGCCTTTGACCAACCCACAGGCAATTATTACTATGTGCCGGAGCAACGTAGAACCAGCCTTAAATATTTGTCATTACTTCCATCAATTAACGCAACTTGGGCGGTTAATGATAAAATGAACCTGCGCGCTGCTTTTTCCCGCACTATGCACAGGCCTAATTTTGCTGAAACTAAACCGGGATCGGGCGCTTATTGCATAGACGACCTTGACCTTACCTATGGCAACTCAAGGCTTAAGCCGGCCTATTCTTACAACTTTGATTTAACGTATGAGTATTTCTGGGGCAATAAGGGCATGTTTTCTGTCGGAGGGTATTATAAACATGTTGTAAACCACATATTTGCCATTACCACATCGTATGTTGATGAAATTGGTATCGTAGCAAAACGCTATGACAACGCAAACAGGTCTTTTGTATATGGTTTTGAGGGCGCCTTTGTGCGCAAATTTACAGGGCTGCCGGGTATATTAAGCGGCTTTGGCCTAAATGCAAACCTTACATATTCATTCTCCAGGATGCAAGCCCCGGGGCGCAGCAACAAGCAAGCAATGACTGAGCAAACGCCGTTGTTGTATAATGTGGCTTTGTTTTATGAAAACGATCACCTACAAGCCCGCATAGCATTTAACTATACAGGCGCGTATTTAAAAGACCTGAACCTTGCTACCGTAAAAGACCTGAATGGCAACCTTATTTATATACACAATAACAGTGATTACGACATTTTTAAAGGGCCTATGTACTCTCTTGACTTTGGGGGTTCTTACACGTTTAAAAAGCACTATAGCGTATATGTAGAGTTAATGAATTTGCTAGACTGGCCCGACTTAACATACCGTGGCCAAAAAGAGCGGCCTATACGTACAGAGTATTACCGCCAACGCGGGCAAATTGGTTTTAAATATGAATTTTAAATTATACACCTAACATGAAATACAAATTTACCCTTTCAGCATTATTACTGGTTTTGGCCTTCTCTGTAAAGGCTTCTCAGCCGCGTAAAGTATTGGTTATAGGCATAGACGGCACCCGCTCTGATGCTTTACAGCAAGCCAATACTCCCAACCTTGATGCCCTGTTAGCCAATGGCTTGCATACTTTTGATGCATGGCATTGCGGCATAACTGTTTCAGGCCCGTCGTGGTCTGATATTATGTGTGGTGTTTGGGAAAACAAGCATGGCGTTACCAGCAACTCTTATACGGGTAGCCATTATGACCAATACCCTTATTTTGTTACCCGCGCTAAAGAATTTAAGCCAAATCTTTATGCTGTTCAGGTTACAGAGTGGGCACCAATGAGTGACATGGTTAGCAACGATGGCTGGGATGAGAAAATAAAAGTACCGGATGGTTCGGGCACACCTACAGCAGCTGCAGCGGTTACAGCATTGGCAAATGATAACCTGGATGCCATGTTTGTCTATTTTGATGCGGTAGACCTGGCCGGCCATGCAAGTGGCTTTAACCCTTCAAACCCAAGCTACATAGCAGCTATTGAAGGGGTAGACGGACACATTGGTACCGTATTAAATGCCCTTTACGCACGACCAAACTACGCCGACGAAGATTGGTTGATTCTTGTAATTACAGATCATGGTGGCATTGGCACAGGCCATGGAGGCGGTCTTGAAGTTGAGCGCCACATTTGGTGGATTGGCAGCGGCGATGCTATACAACAACAAACCATTACCGGCGCCGACCCGGGCAGCTACCAATACACAGGGTTCCCCTATTTTATTGCAGCTGTAGATACCGCTATTTTACGCCAAACACCGGTACAAACTG
>JBIPNX010000145.1:0-5767 GCA_044378145.1 Flavobacteriales bacterium
CACCCATCAAGTTGTTCTCAGTAGGTTGGGGCTGAAGCTCCACAGCAGTTTGTTCGTCGGCAGGTAAAGCGATTACCGCATCTTCTGCGTAGTTAAGTATCTCGGCAGGTGTGTAATTTGGGGTAAAGTCTACAGACGATGCCCAAACAATAGACACTACTACCAGGAACAAAACTGAAAAAACAAATGTTTTAGCAATTAGTCTCAAAGCTCTCTATGTTGGTTGGTTCCTAATTAAGTTTTTTATTCAAAGCTTTTTAAGGGCTTTGTTTCTCCATTGGCTCTAGAACGCAGATGTGATTTTTTTAGTATTTCACACCACACAATAAATCCAACTAAACTTAATCAATCAGCAAATATAATATATACCGCAAATTGGTACCTAATCAGTTTTCCACAAAAGACTGTTAGGTAACGCTTCTGTCAGATGTAAGATTATGCTGTAAATAGGTTATTAATGAATATCAATGAAGTATAAAAACACGCTGTAGCCTTACTCCTTAAACCAGGAGGCGTACATTACATAGTTTTGCGAAATACGGTTTATTTGGCCGCTAAACAATTCCGGGTTGACTTTTTTAACAAATTTAGCCGGAACACCTGCCCAAATAGAGCCCGGTTCTATTACTGAATTCTCTAAAACCACAGCCCCTGCTGCTATTATTGAATTTTCGCCTACAACAACGTTATCCATTACAATGGCGCCCATGCCAATCAATACATTGTCGTGCACGGTACAACCGTGCACCAGGGCATTATGGCCTATAGATACGTTGTTGCCAATATTTAAGGGAGCCTGCTGGTAGGTACAATGCAAAACAGCGCCGTCTTGTATGTTTACCCTGTTGCCAATTTTAATGTAGTGTACATCACCACGCACTACAGCGTTAAACCATACGCTGCAATCGTTGCCCATTACCACATCGCCAACAACTGTGGCATTTTCGGCCAGGTATACATTGTCGCCAAATTGGGGTTCTTTTCCGTTAACGGGTTTTATCAGTGCCATAGGGATTATATCAGGCACCAAAAATAACTAAAAACCCCGCTTAGGCGGGGTTTTAGTTGATACAAAAGAATAATTTATTTGCCGGCAGGTTTATTACCTGAACTTTCACGCAGTCCGTAAACACCATCATAAATATAGCGCTTTGTTGGTTCTGCGGGTATTGGTGGTGCTAAAGCACCATCGTATTGCGGAAGTTCTTTGCGGGTGCAATCAATACACTCAGTAACAACATCAAGGTATTTACCTTTTTCAGGATCAAATTTTTCAGTGGTGCTAACAACACGTTCGTTAGGCATTGCATACATACCTTGCAAGTCGCTAGTGCTTAGCTCGCTTGGCTTTTTATCGGCAGTTGCCATTACTGATGCAGGTGTTGTAGCATCTGCATTTTCTACCAGGTAATCAAAGTTGATATTATCTGCTATAGCACCGCTAAAACCAAGGGTAAAGCTGCCATCTGTTTTTTCTTTAACCCAGTAGCGCTGGCCAAGATCGCCCAAAAAGCTCATAAAAAGTTTAGAGTTTTTCTTAAGGCGGCTGTCAATTATTTTTAATTCAGACTTGCCTTTAATAACAACCCCTTCACCCGAAGCTAAACTGCCCGCGTTATTCGGGTTATAATAGCCATTTTCTAACAAGCATAATATTTTGCCGTTTCCATTGCCGTCAAAATCTTCTAAAGCACGGCCTACTACATAGCAGTTTTTATCAGCTTTCATTGCATGCCCTTTTATTGATGATGCTGTTAGGTAATCGCCGGCTTTTATTGCAGCGCCTGTAACTTTAACAGGAACACGGCCGCGCAAGCCAATAGGTACACCACTATTAGGGTTGTTAAGTGTTATGGTAGGGTTGGTAGAATATACCCCAATTACATTATTGTCATAGGCCGTATTGCTAACCAAATACGCATCAGCTTTAGCAGGGTTTATAGATATAAGGTCGCCTGCTTCAGAAGTACCATCCACTTTAAAGTATTCGGCTAAGTCGCCAAGTAATACGTTAGAACCTGCATATACATTCTTTTCAGCATACACATTACCTGTTGCAAAAGAGCCACCTACAGATGGCAAATTACCTTCTACACCAAATGCATACATACGGAAAGAACCATTATCAGTACTGGCATCTTCCATACCTGTTAACCTAAACCGAACCCAGTTGCCTGCTAAAGTTAGGTTATTAGATACCCCTAATCCCCAGCTTGCACCCGACCATGCAGCAACTCCGCCCTGATTGGCAGTACATGCTGTATTTGAACCGTTAATGGTTGAATTGTAAGGAGTTTGTGACCAAGACGATACATTAGTCCAAGAGCTGCCGTTGGTAGAATATTCAAGATAAACACCGTCCCAGCTGGCTTCTAAAGATACGTTAAAGTGCATATAAACCCTGGTATTGGTAGATCCGGTTGGAATCCACATCCAGGGTGAGTATAAATATTTTACATTACGGGCACCTACACTATTATATTCTGCGTAATAGTTTTCAGTACTAGAACCAACAAATATTAATCCCCATACAGGCCCACCACCACATACGTTAGTGCTTTGCCAGCCAGAATAGCCTAAGTCTAAGCCATAAATATTATCATAACCACCTGATGCAAGCGTAGAAGGTGTTGATGGGTTACCCACTTTTAAGTAACCACTAACTTGTGCATTGCCGGTAACATCTAATTTATCATCTGCCGTGGTTGCACCTATTGCAACATTACCAGCATCAGGAGCTATAACAATGCGGTTAAGGTTTTGGTAACCACCTGCATCGTCAATATGTGCACGAATAATATCTTTTGTGGCAACCCCTAAAGGTGAGCCATGGGTTTCTTTAAACGACCAAAAAGCCTGGTTGCGGTAACGTCCGAATGTAATATCAGGGCTCCACCAAGACATACCGCTAATAGTACCATCGGATACAGAAGGGTTTCGGAAATTTATATACTGGTCGGTATTTATGTTGTTTTTACCACCTATCCATAGTAAACCACCTGCGGCTACTCCCGGCTGGCTTAATGTTTGTGTTGCTGATGATATGTGTAAGTCGGCAGATGGGTTTGTAATCCCACCAATACCCACTTCAGTATCCATGTTATAAATGTTGTTTGTAGCGGCCCATGTTGTACCATTGTGACGAAGTGTTTGGTGTATAGAACCTGAAACAAGTGGTCCGGTAGCACCTTGTGCGCCTGTTGGACCTACAGGACCTGTAGCCCCAACTGCCCCGTTAGAGCCTGCTGCTCCCGTTGGACCGGCAGGGCCTGTAGCCCCTACTGCCCCGTTAGAACCTGCTGCTCCCGTTGGACCCGCAGGGCCTGTAGCACCGGCTGCACCATCAGAACCGGTTGGACCTGTAGCCCCTGCTGCACCGGCAGAACCCGTAGGTCCTGTTGGGCCTACAGCACTAAGGTAAACCCAGTTTGGGCTTGCTGTTGTGCTGGTGTTATAATAAAACCCTTGCGTACCATCGGTTTGGTAAACAGTTAAACCCTGAGCTGCACCACCATGTAGTTGTCCAGAGCCATTTAATAGGCCACCTGAAGTACTATTTACTGTACGCTGATTTAAAGTAACCCGTGGGATTAATAAACCCTTGCCATTTCCTGTTGCAGGCGATTTTAAATCTAAAATGGCGTTGCTATTGGGTGTGCTACCGTCAGAGTTTATACCAACCCCGGGCTGAGCTATAAGAGCAGTACTAAAAATACCCAATATAATTAGAGAGAGTAGATAGTTTTTCTTAGGCGTTTTTATTCTTAGTCTGAAAACAAATATAAGAAAAAAAAACGAAAAAAGCAAATCACTTGTTAACCAAGTTGAAGCACTTATTAACTAAACCTCAACAGGTTCAACTTCCATTATTGGGCTTATAAGGTATAAACGCTTAGTGTCTTGCTCTATGCATTTATAACGCTTGCGCACCAAACTCCCTTTTATAAATATCCGTCCATCAGCTATTTTAAAAATTGAGTTAAAAGGTATTTCGTCTAAATGCTTCTTCAGGTGCCCGTCAGGGTCGTATTTTTTTAAAATACGCATCAGGTTAATATCGCTGCAACTGCTGGCTGCAGGGTTGGCCATGTATTTGCGTAAAGCCTTGTCCACATCTTCAGGAAACATACCCCGTTGTAAAAAAAACCACATGTGTCTTTTAAATTCCAGTTTCCATTCTTTGCCATGTGGGGCAACCTTGTCTTTATATAATATATGGTTAGAGAGGTGTGCAAATTCATGAACCAATGTTATTAGAAAAGAGTATTGGTTTAGGTTATGGTTGATGGTGATGCAATGGCCCAACCCATCAAAAGGCGGACGGTAGTCACCCAGTTTTGTGTTTCGCTCTCCGGTGATTATCAGTTTGGTTTGGTACCCAATAAGCCAGTTAACCAGAAGGGGGCAAGCCTCTTCCGGAACATATTTTTTGAGCATTAATAAAAGCCTATCGTACATACCAAATGCAAAAATAATTGGTTGAACGGCTAATTGTCGGATATTTGGAGCTTAATAGGCATAAAAGTTATGAACCGTATTATAGAATGTGTGCCCAACTTTAGTAATGGGCAAAACCCCGAAGTATACAACGCAATAGCTGCCGAGGCAGAAACGGTTGAAGGCGTTAAATTGTTGAACGTTGACCCGGGAAAAGCAACTAACCGCACTGTAGTGACTATTGCAGGCAGCCCCGAGGCTGTTGTTGAAGCTGCTTTCCGTTGCATTAAAAAGGCGGCAGAGCTTATAGATATGAGCAAGCACAAGGGCGAGCACCCGCGTATGGGCGCTACCGATGTTTGCCCCCTGGTGCCTATTAGCGGCATTACCATGGAAGAAACTGCTGAGTTTGCTAAGCAGCTTGCCAAAAGGGTAGGCGAGGAGTTGCACATTCCTGTCTATTTATATGAAGCCACGCAGGCTGATAAAAAACGCAGCAACCTTTCTGTTATCCGTGAAGGGGAATACGAAGGCTTTTTTGAAAAAATTAAGAAAGTAGAATGGAAACCTGATTTTGGCCCTGCAGAGTTTAATGCAAAAGCAGGGGCAACAGTTATTGGCGCGCGCGATTTTCTTATTGCATACAATGTAAACCTGAATACCACATCAGTACGCCGTGCAAACTCGGTTGCGTTTGATATACGCGAGAAAGGCCGTGTTAAACGCATTGGCGACCCTGTAACAGGCGAGGTTGTAAAAGATGAAAATGGTAACCCTGTTTCAATACCCGGTTCTTTAAAGCATGTTAAAGCTATTGGCTGGTTTATAGAGGAGTATGGCGTAGCCCAGATATCTATGAACCTGACTAATATTATAGAAACACCGTTACACATTGCGTTTGACGAGACCTGCACCAAATCGCAGGCCCGTGGATTGCGGGTTACGGGTTCTGAAGTTGTAGGCCTTGTTCCGTTAAACTCGTTATTAGATGCAGGCCGTTATTTCCTTAAAAAACAACAACGTTCTGCCGGTGTGTCCGATGCTGAGTTGATACGTATAGCAGTATTAAGTATGGGCCTTGATGAGCTTGGCCCCTTTGATCCGCAAAAGCGTGTGATAGAATATTTAATTGCCGAAGGAACTGATAAACTGGTTGGCATGAGCCTACGAGGCTTTGCCGACGAAACAGCGTCTGAAAGCCCTGCTCCGGGCGGTGGCTCTATTGCTGCCTACTGTGGTGCTATGGGTGCTTCATTAGCTGCTATGGTGGCAAACCTATCGTCACACAAACGCGGCTGGGATGATAAATGGGAATACTTTTCAGATTGGG
>JBIPNX010000146.1:0-5752 GCA_044378145.1 Flavobacteriales bacterium
TGGTGAAGAGCTACCCCGAAAAGGAGCAGAAGATACTAGAACATGCGGCGCGCACATGCCCTGTTATGCTTAGTTTAGCTACAGAGCTAAATAAGGATATACGGTTTAACTACCCGAGGGATTAAGCGTGCCTCTTAAAAGACTTTGTGGCGCTTTTACCGTACGCTGGGCAGTTTTCGTGTGTTTTGCAAGATGAAGCGGTGGTGATAACCAGAGCAGCAACGGCGATTATAGCAACAACTTTTTTCATGTACTAATTAAGAGTTGGGTGTGTGTATATTAAGTTTCAAAGTTAGACCATTTAACGCTTGTTTTATTGCAAATGTTTCGGTTTTTTATTAACAAATCTTACTCAATAAGTTATAAAATGTCAGACATAAACCCGCAGATAGACACAACTTGGCTGCCCGTGCTGAAAGACGAGTTTGAGGCCCCTTACTTTGCCCAATTAAAGGCATTTTTGGTTGATGAAAGGGCTAAATACCCTATCTATCCACAGGGTAAGCAAATCTTCTCTGCATTTAACCACACCCCGTTTAACAAGCTAAAAGTGGTTATTTTGGGACAAGACCCTTACCATGGGCCGGGGCAGGCCAATGGGTTGTGCTTTTCTGTATCGCCCGGTATTGCTCAGCCGCCATCGTTAAAGAACATATTTAAAGAGATTAATACAGATCTGGGAATACCCCTACCCAAAACCGGCGACCTTACCCCCTGGGCCGACCAAGGGGTGTTTTTGCTCAACGCTACGCTAACCGTAAGGGCCGGGCAGGCAGGCTCGCACCAAAACAAAGGCTGGGAGCAGTTTACCAATGCGGTGGTTAAACGAATATCTGATTTGGAGACCGGTATAGTGTTTTTACTTTGGGGACGCTACGCCCAGCAAAAGGAAGCGCTGATAGATGCTTCGAAACACTACATACTAAAGGCAGCCCACCCATCGCCATTGGCAGGCGGTGCATTTTTTGGTTGCAGGCATTTCTCTAAAACCAACGAAATCTTACGCAGCCTCGGCAAGGCAGAAATTGACTGGAGGGTGGAATAATTAGGCTCCTACCCAATCGGCCAGGTAATTAAACCTCTCTGTTAATTTACCGTTTTGGGTTATGGTAGCGCGCTCTATCATTCCCATAGGGTCTTTATGGGCTAACAGGGCCGGGAAAACACGTTCTACCAAGCTTTTACCAAAGTCTTCGCTCGCGTCGCGCGGAAGTTCGCACGGCAGGTTATCTACCGCCATAACGGTTATGGTATCTTTTATAAATGGCTCATCCAACTGCTCAGTAACAGGGTTGTAACCGTAAAAAGGCTCTTCAATGGTTGATGAACGTAATGTTGATGGCACAGAGCCGTCAATATCGCAGGTAACATCGGCAATAACACTCACCCTAAAGTCGGGCTTGCGCATATCTTCCTTAGTAAACAGCGCAGGCGCCTGCGGGTGCCAGTAATGGCAGGTTATCAGCAGGTCAGTAACCTTGGTGTAAGGGTAAAACATGCTATCGTACTCCTCTGGGTGGGTATAAAACTCGTCAGAGTCCCAGCCGCTGCCATCTTTAGGGCGGTTATAATCTTTAGAGTGCAGTTGCACATACACTGGTTCACGGTACGAGCAATTTAAAAACTCGTAAGGCGTAACCTTGCGTATTTTAAGCATACCCAGCGTTTCAGTAGCACCATTGGCTACTCGGCCACCACCGGTAAGGCATATTTTAATATTGGTAAGCTTAACACGGCGAAGCTCGTCTTCCATATCGTTATGGTCGCGGCACTCAAACGCACGTTTTATATCAAACAAATCGTATTTCTGCCCGTAGCCTAAAATGCCATTATAGGCCCCTATAATGCCCGCATAGCGACCGAAACCAATAACGCGGTTACGTTCTTCGTCGGTTAGGCATTCGTAGTCTATAATGCGAACTTTTTTGTCGAGCATAGCCTTAAGCAGTTTGCGGTTGCGTTCCTGCTTTTTCATGGTATGCGAAAAGAACAAATAGGTTTTACCCTCTATCAACTTATCAATAGCCACCTCTTTAATGCCCATTAATATATCGCAACCGGTAACATCTTCCTGAACAGGAATGCCAAAGGCTTTATAATCGTAGTCTTCGTAGCAACGTATAGGGCAGGGTTGCACATATACTTCTACGTTGGGGTAATCCTGCTGCAGCTGAAAACACTGGCGTGGCGTAAGAGGCACACGGCGGTCATCGCTCTTAGTGGTTTCGCGTAATATTCCTATTTTAATCTTATCCATATCCGGGGCAAAGATACGGAATTGAAAGTGTTTGGATTTAGCTTTGTGCAGGTATTAAAAACGCATATGCTATCTTAATATTGAAGTTCATTTTAAATATGAATAAGTATATTTGCAAACTTTAAAATACATAAAACATGGGTATTAGGCTTAATAATTTTTTAGCAACAAAGGTAAGACCTGTTGAGCTTGCTCTATTAGCCAAAAAAGTATTGGGGATAAAAAGAAGGCTGTTTACGCTTGACAACGGAAGTGTTTATTATTTAGACCCGGTTTCTGATTTAGGGATGAGGTTGATGAATAAGGAAATTTATGAGCCGGAAATGGCAAACACCATTATAGACATTTTAAAAAAAGACGATACGTTCATTGATTTGGGAAGCAACGAGGGTTATTTTACAGTGCTTGCTTCAAAGTTGTGTGGTACAAAAGGTAAAGTTTTTTCAATTGAGCCACAAAGTCGTTTATGGGACTTAATAACGCGAAATTGTGTAGCAAACAGTCTCACCAATGTTACATTAATTCCTTATGGTATTGGGTCTAAAAATGAAGAATTAACTATGAATTTATATCCCGGTTTAAATACAGGGGCATCAACATTTTCATCAAATTTCAACTTTAGAGTTTCTTTTAGAGCAATAAGGAAACTTTTTTACAAAACTGAACAAATTAAAATAACAACATTAGACGATTTAATTGATGTTTTACCCGGAAAAGTAAAACTATTAAAGGTTGATATAGAAGGATTTGAATTAGAGGCGATGAAAGGAGCTAAAAAAATGCTGGAGCAAAAAATATGTGATAATATTTTAGTCGAACTCCACCACCAGGCACTAGCAGGGATGAATCAATCTGTTGAAGAACTAGATACTTTAATTAAAGGATATGGTTATAAGAGCAAGGTAATTTGTTCTAACCTTACTCTATACTCCTTATAAATTAACTATTTATTGTTGGCTAATAATTAACTTCTGGCTATACCTTTTACCATCAGCCTGAATAGTAACCATATATAGACCGCTAACCAGGTTATCCAGTTGAATATTTTGCACACCTTCCGTTACTTTTTGGCTGTAAACCAATTGCCCCTGCACATTTAGTATTTGCAGGGTTGATTTATTATACGTGGTTGGGATATCTATAGTAATGTAATCGTTAGCCGGATTAGGGTATAAGCTTATTTCTTCCGTTATATTTTCGTCAACTGATGTTAAATTGCATGGTGCAGGAAAATTGCCAAAAACATTGGTTTGGGGCAAATCAACAGGATTTAAGCGGGTATGTGGTCCCTGCACCTGGTTGCCCTCTAAAACAGCACACTCGCTACTTTCGGGGTTCAAATCAACCACACTATGCTTTTGAATTGATTCTCCACACAACACATTTTTACGCATAAAGTATAGCATTTCTATAAACCAGGTATTAGCCAAAGGACCTACATCGTGACCCATATCTACACCGGTAAACAGGTAATAATTATGATTAAGGTTAGCCATGCGCACAGCGGCATCGCTACCTCCATAAATGTCGGGGTAGGTGTTACAATGAAAAGCACCATCGGTTCCATAACACAAAACAGGGTCGCAGGTGCCATGAACTATAAATGCCGGAATATTTTCGTCAGCATCAATAAAGTTGGTATCGTGCATAGATGGCGAAAGTGCCACTACGCCTTTTATACCCTGTTGCTGGTTTAGGTTACCCCAAGCGGCTGCCAATCCGCTGCCCAGGGTTGTTGCTTCATCCTGGTCAAGAAAAGCCATTTGCATAACCGTAATCGCACCGGCACTATGGCCGCCAACAATAATATTGTTGGTATCAATATGGTATGTTTCTGAATTCTGCTTTAAAAATTTAAGCGCGTTGTTGGCATCAACAGTAGCCACATAACTGCTTTGAGCAAAGTCTGCCCCCCAACTTAAATTACATAACAAAGCCGGATTTGCATTAAGCAACAGGCAATTATTACGCTTACAAAGGCGGTAATCAATAGTTGCGGTAATATATCCCAGTTTAGCAATATTTATAGCTTGTGCCCTAAAATCGGCACGGCTGCCGCCAACAAAACCACCACCGTGTACCAAAAACAACAATGGCCTTTTTTCTCCTTGTGGCAAAGGAGGATAATATACCTCTAAGCCTAAATTTTCGCATTGTGCTGCGGGAAAGTTACAATCTATATTTTCCCACTCGTCTATGCTCCATTGGTTTGTTGCATAGTTAACAGTATCGCCTAAAACGGTAGCGCTCTGAGGTTGCCAAAAAAGGCAGTTATTAAAGTCGCAATACGATTGAGCATTGGCTTGAATACCAATTGTAAAAAAGGCTAATAGGGTGATGATTTTCTTCATATTCTTTGTTGAATTGAATAATAAACGAAGTGGCCCGGAGGGAATTGTTCCCCTCTTTGCATCGCTGGATTAACATAGCTTTCAAAAATTCTACTATTCCGGGTAACCCAAAATATACCTTATGCTTGATTCAAAAGAACTTGCCTCAAAGATAGGAAATTATCCAGTTTCAATATTAAATGCTTGCAGAAACATCAGCACTTGCGCCCAGGGCGTTTGCAACAAAATTGGTAACCACCCCGGCACTGTTTATATGTGCTAAGCACTTCCATGGCATCGCAAGAGCGTCTAAGAATATACCAACCGCCAAGGTTATCGGAAATGGTTTTGCTCATATGACCATTTCCAATTTGTGGAAAATTGGAAATAAGATTTGTAGTGATGTCTGAACTTAGATGACTGGTTCCTACACGACAGTTTTTATCTATCCTAGTAAAACCTCATCCAACATATATTGGTTACGTATTGAATCTTTAATGATTAAAGAAAAACCTGAATATGCACCTGAAAAATCAGGCAATAAAATATTTTGAGCGTAGCCCGTTATAGCAAATGCAACAAATAGTATTAGTTTTCTTGCTATCACTAGAGTTTAGTTAGAATAGTAAAAAAAATGTTTATCAGGCAATTAGCGGCAGAAGTATAATAATAATTAAAAAACAGTGGCCTAAATTTTACGCCTTTTATCGTGTAGCCCGACGAGAATTAAGCATCTGATGGGATTAGATAAGTAATCTAAAACCTAATAAAATCAGTGGTTGTAATAAAGGTTATATTATATCGTACAATTTTTTAGACCTGACGAGAATCTAACTTCCAATCGGCATTCAGCTTTCTTGCGATTAAATAGTACCCGCAGGTGGATAGGAGTTTTTAAATTTTTGCTTCCTTTCTTAGATAGATTGGGGGAAGAAGGTGAATGTAACATTCGACATCGTTTTTCAAATTTTGGTGAAACATCAGATTTTTTTGGTGAAACATGGGTGAAACAAAATGTGACCCAAAGCGAGGTTTTCTGATAATTCGCCAAAATAAAAAAGCCCCAAAATTTCTTTTGGGGCTTTTTTGTGATCCCGCTGGGACTCGAACCCAGGGCCCATACATTAAAAGTGTATTGCTCTACCAGCTGAGCTACGGAATCAAC
>JBIPNX010000147.1:0-5695 GCA_044378145.1 Flavobacteriales bacterium
CCTCCATGTTGTGGGTAAGGGCATCCATACCGGTAGCTGCCGTAACAAAAGCAGGCAGGTCCATGGTAAGTTCAGGATCGGCAAAAACTATTTTAGCCAATAATTTAGGGGCAAATAAAATGCGCTTGCGGTGAGTATCGTCTTCTGATATAATAGCCGAACGACCAACCTCGCTACCGGTACCACAGGTGGTAGGCACGGTAATAAAGTAAGGCACCTCTTCGGTTACATATACATCGCCGCCAATCAAATCATCGTAATCAAATAAATCACGACGGTGGTTTATACGCAGTACTATTGCGCGGGCAACATCCATTGCTGCACCGCCACCAATACCAACAATGCTGTCGCAGTTATTCTCCGCGTAAACATCGCCGCCTTTAAGCACATCGCTTTTAACCGGGTTTTTATGTATATCAAAAAACACCGTTGGCTCCATACCTTCGGCTTTTAGGCTGTCTACTATTTTAGTAAAAAATGGCAGCTTGGCAACCACAGGGTCTGTAGCTATAAGCGGGCGCTTAAGGTTATTTTGTTTAAGGTGCGCAGGCAGTTCTGCTATTACACCCGGGCCAAAACGGTAAGGTGTTGGAAAGTTGTACGTGTACTTGAAATCAGGAGTCATTTGTTGCTAGAAATTAAGGCCGCAAATATAGTTTGTTTGCAAGGATTTTAAACTAAGATCACTATTATTTAGTTATTACGTAACTTTACGTGATTTTTGAAAAAGCAGGCTTGGACTTTAACCTATATTCAAATAAACAACGGTGGAAAATTTTTCTGGCAACGGGAGCGATGCTTATCGTATTCTTCTCTTTGCTGTATACCGATAAACTGGTCAGGAAAATAGCCCAGGAAGAGCGCCAAAAGGTTGAACTTTGGGCCGATGCGATACAGAACAGGGCAAAGCTGTTAACCTACACTGAATCGCTATTTAGAAGCCTTGCCGAAGAGGAACGCAGCCGAGTAGAGATTTGGGCCGATGCTACCCAATTGTTGGCTGGTACTGAAGATGAAAAAACCATAAACTTCTGTTTAAAGGTTATTACATCAAACAACAACATACCCGTAATTATAGTAGATAAGAGTGGTGCTATTAACGCATCGATAAATATTGACTCATCACGTTATAAGCAGTTTACCAAGTTTGAAGGTAACCTACGCGATGATTTCTCGAGGCGCCCACCCATTGTGTTCGACGATAACTTTGGCAACCAGTACTCAATCCGCTACATGGATTCGAGGCTTACCGAGGAGTTAAAGTATAACCTTAACCTGTTGGTTGAATCGTTCCTTAGCGAGGTAATCAATTCAGCATCTGTACCTGTGCTTGTTACCGATAGCCTGGAGCAAACAGTAATTGCATCGGGTAATATCGATACTACTAAGATAAAAGACCCTGCTTATATTAAATCACTGGTTAGTGATATGGGTTCTCAAAACACGCCTATTGATGTTTACATTGCCGAACGCGGTTCTGCTAAAATCTTTTACAAAGACAGCTATATACTACAGCAATTGCGCTATTACCCATACATTCAGTTTGGTGTAATTGGCCTGTTTATAATTGTGGGCTACATGATGTTCAGCTTCTCTCGCCGTGCAGAGCAAAACATGGTATGGGTAGGTATGGCAAAGGAAACGGCCCACCAGTTGGGCACTCCCCTATCCTCTTTAATAGCATGGATTGAATACTTTAGGTTAAAAGGCATAGACAGCGAAACTGTTGATGAAATGGAGAAAGACGTGAAGCGCCTTGAAACCATTACCGACCGTTTTTCTAAAATTGGTGCTACGCCCAAGCTTGACCCTGAAGATATATCAATGGTATTAAACGAAGCCATAGATTATATGAAAGCGCGTGTATCGTCCAAGGTACAATTCAATATGCATATTAATACCCCACAAGGCACGCAGGCATTGCTTAACAGGCCACTTTTTGAATGGGTTATAGAAAACCTTACCCGCAATGCTATTGACGCTATGGATGGCACAGGCAGCATAACAGTTGACGTACGCGAAAACCTGCACCAGATTACCATAGACCTTACCGATACCGGCAAGGGCATGCCAAAGAGTATGTTTAAACCCATATTTGAGCCCGGTTATACCAGCAAACGCCGCGGCTGGGGCTTAGGGCTATCATTATCTAAACGTATAATGGAAGAATACCACAAGGGTAAAATATTTGTAAAACGCTCTGAAGTAGGCAAAGGCACTACCTTCCGCCTGATACTGAATAAGGCTATTTAAGGCTTATCAATCTTACCAAACTCTGAGTTGTTGCTGATAAACTCGGGCACTATCTGTTTCATTTTAGTTACCACCGCAACGTTATCAGCCGTTTGGGCTAGGCTTATTAATTCATCAATATCAGCCTTTAAAACATTGTATTCATACTCCCTAACCTGTGCTACCAGTATTTTTTTGTGGTGTGTGGGCAGGGTATTTTCCTCGTTATTCAATAGCTCTTCGTATAGCTTTTCACCCGGCCTTAAACCTGTAAAAGCAATGGTAATATCAACCCCCGGTGTAAGCCCTGAAAGGCGAATCATCTTACGGGCCAGGTCGTAAATTTTAACCGGTTGGCCCATATCAAAAATAAATATCTCGCCACCGTTCCCTTTAGATCCTGCTTCTAATACAAGACGAGCAGCTTCGGGTATGGTCATAAAAAAGCGGGTAACCTCGGGGTCGGTAACGGTTACAGGGCCTCCCTTTTCAATCTGTTTTTTAAATAGTGGAATTACTGAGCCATTAGAACCCAATACATTACCAAACCGGGTTGTAACAAACTTGGTCGACTTGCCCTTGCCTAATGATTGTGCATAAATCTCGGCAATGCGTTTCGATGCCCCCATAACATTAGTTGGGTTTACTGCTTTATCAGTAGATACCAATACAAAACGCTCCACACCATGCGCAACTGCTTTGTCGGCTACCAGGCGTGTACCCTGCACGTTGACATCTATTGCCTGCGTGGGGTTTAGCTCCATCAATGGAACATGCTTGTATGCAGCTGCGTGGAAAACAACCGTAGGCTTATAGGCCGAGAATTAAGTCTCTACCCTTACCTCGTCGCATACATCACCAATAACAGGTTCAAAATCAAGACCTGGAAAGGAATCGTTCAGTTCCATTTCCAAATCGTATAGCGGACTTTCAGCCTGATCAAACAGTATTAATTTTTTTGGATGAAAGCGGGCTATCTGCCTAACCAGTTCGCTGCCAATAGAACCTGCAGCACCTGTAACCAGAATAACCTTGTTGCTTAATTGTCCCGATACCGCATCATTATCAATGGTTATTTCTTCACGCTCCAGCAAGTCTTCAATATTCGTGTTTTTAATCTGCCCGATGCTAAGCTGCCCGTTAATCCAAAGGTTTACGGGAGGCACGGTTTGTACACTCACATCGTGCGACAGGCAGGTGTCAATCAAATCGGCCTTTCGTTCTTTAGGTAGATGCTGTACCGATATAATAACACTGGCAATAGTATTTTCAGATAACAACCGTGGCAATTCATCAGAATTGTAAATAGGAACATCTTCTATTTTACGCCCGGCTAACGTGGCATCATCATCAACAAAAGCAAAAACTTTATACCTGGAAGCTCCATCCCTGTCTATTGCACGTTTGGCTATAACCCCTGCCGAGCCTGCCCCAAATACAATAACATTGCTTTTGTATTTAGAGGGGTTGCTAACCTCATTAAACACAATCTTAACCAACGTGCGCAACACTATCAACCCAAACACAGTGCCCAGGTATTCTATTATTATAATAGAAAAGGGAATGAAGTATATTTTATGGGTTTGGTAAGTAATAAGGTTGGTAATAACAAACAGCGCTGAAACTGCAGAGACCGTGCGCACAATACGCCTTGCATCCTGCGTTGAGGTATAAAATATAATACCCGCATATGTTTTGGCTATGATAAAACTAATAGCTCGCAGGGCTACTACATATAAGGTAACCTTGGGCAACCAATACACCTCACTTGGCGGAATGGAGAAATTAAAACGCAGCTGATAAGCTATCTGCACCGATAGTAAAACTATCAGCACATCTACACTAAATACCAGCCAACTGGGTGTGCTCTTTCGCCTTAAAAAGTCCATTAGGGCAAAAATACGTTATTACAACGGGTTGGGTTACTTATTCAAAAGTTTCCTTCTCGGGCTTGCAGGTATAAAAGCCAAAAAAGGTATAACCCAAAAAAAGGATAACTAAGAAGATTGAGAAGTTACTAAGTGTTTCGCCAATAGATTGGGTACGCAGGTATAAATCAATAAACACATATACTCCCGCAGCCAATACGCCTAAAAGAAACAGCCATCCAACAATATGTATGGGTATAAAAAATACCCACTTACGGCGAAAGAAGTACAGTTTAAATTTTGAAGACATGCAGGCGCTAAAATAGTTATTTAAACTCTACTTTGCTAACCACGCGCTCTGTACCGCGCATAACAACCACCTCGGCAACACTGCCTTTCTTTTGTGCAGCAAGGGCTTTCATGTAGGTAGTCATGTCAGTAACATCAACATCTCCTAGCTTTATAATAATGTCGCCTTTTTTAAGTCCTGCCAATGCAGCAGGTTTACCATCGGTAACACCATCAACATGCACGCCTTTGCCTTCAAAAGCATAATCAGGCATAATGCCCATGGTTACTTTAAACTTAGGGGTATCTTCTGCTTTAACCTTGGTAGCAAGGAATGGTTGCTTTGGTTGCAGTTGTAATTCATCAACCAACGCAATAGCATAATCTACTACCACCTTTTCGCCGTCGTAATTAACCTTGTCAGGAGTATCTGATGGTTTGTGGTAATCGCTGTGCTGACCGGTAAAGAAATGCAGCACCGGAATGTTTTGTAAGTAGAACGATGTTTGGTCTGACGGGCCAATACCAGAGCTATCCTGCTTTATACTAAGGTCGGTTTTAACCGCACCAATGGCAGGCACAAAGTTGGGAGATGTGCCAACACCATAAACAATAAGCTTGTTGGTTTCTTTGCTCAGGCGGCCAATCATATCAAAGTTCAACATAAAGTTCACTTTAGCCATATCAATGGTAGGCTTGACTGTAAATTTTTTAGAACCTAATAGGCCAAGTTCCTCACCAGAGAAAGCCATGAACAAGAAGTTGTATTCTTCTTTAATGTTGTTAGTAGCATAGTGGCGTGCCATCTCCAGCATACCTGCCGTACCCGATGCATTATCATCGGCACCATAATGGGCTTTATTATCTGGGTTAGCATCTAACGAGTTATGATCATGACCAAGCCCTAAGTGGTCGTAATGCGCACCAATTATAATAGTATTGGCAGCACCATTATCAAGATAACCCATAACGTTGGTCAGCTTACGCTCAGCACCATCGCCAATAGTATCGTGTGGGTTGCTTTTATCTTTAAAAGTAAATGTTTGAAAATAGCCGTTATCACCTTTAGGTGTTAAGCCATAGCTTTTAAACTGCTTAGCTATGTACTCCGATGCCAGTTTCTCACCCTTGCTACCGGTACCACGGCCTTTAAGCTTTTTACCTGCTAAAAAGTAAACGTGCTTTTTAAGGTTTTCTGTTGATGATTGAGCATTAGCATTAAAAGCTATAGCTAATGATAATACCGCTACTATATATTTCAAACTCTTCATTTTACTTTTAATTGACTTATTATCTATTTCGCTTAT
>JBIPNX010000148.1:0-5691 GCA_044378145.1 Flavobacteriales bacterium
TGTAAATGTCTTTTTCAAAGGCTTTTTCATCTACCTCGTAGCTAAACAGGCTATCGCCTTTCAACTCTACTTTATAAAAGTAGAACTTACCCTCAGGAGCAGGCTCACGCACGCTGGCAATCAGGTTACCTTCTATTTTATTTATATGTACAGCATATACAGTGTCTACCTGCATCATGCCTTGTGGGTCGTAGGTACTGCCCGGTTCAAAGCCTAGTTGGTAGCCTTTGTAGTTCTTTTTTAAATCGGTAATAACCATTTTGGTTAGCCCGGGGCCGTTGCTGGTCCATATTCCGGTTAGCTGTTTAACAGCTACAGCCTTTTTCTGGTCGCCGGCGCTAAAGCTTGAACCATAAGGGCAACCTGCGAAAATGATAAGCGAAAAACTTAAAATGAAAAATATGGCTATTCTTTGCATAAAGGCAAATATAGACAACTAAAAGTTCCCCCTTATAAAGGGGGAGAAACAATTCCAATTAGTTAGAATTGTTTTGTTTTTTTTCGAGCAATAAGTATGGATTTTTGATAAAACTTAACACCAATCACTACCCACTATTCACTAAAAAAGTACTATCTTTGCAGTGTAGAATTGCTTTAGGAGCAATACCCCAAATCTTATGAGTGATAGCATTAAGCACGAGTGTGGTATAGCACTTGTC
Organism: Flavobacteriales bacterium; assembly: GCA_044378145.1. GTDB lineage: Bacteria > Bacteroidota > Bacteroidia > CAMBQF01 > CAMBQF01 > CAMBQF01. The sequence continues at coordinate 660 of JBIPNX010000148.1, forward strand.
CGTCTATTAAAGCCGTTAGAGTATTACATAGCTAAATACGGCACGCCTCTTTACGGCATCAACAAAATGTATCTTTTAATGGAAAAACAACATAACCGTGGCCAGGATGGGGCGGGTGTTGCCAACATTAAATTTGATATGGAACCGGGCAACCGCTACATAAGCCGCCTGCGCTCCAACTCAAACAAGCCCATACCCGATATTTTTGATAAGATTAACGGCTACTTTGCCGAGGTTTACAAACAAAACCCCGACAGGTTAAAAGACGTTAACTGGCTTAAGTATAATGTACCCTTTACCGGAGAACTTACCCTTGGACACCTGCGCTATGGCACCTACGGTAAAAACAGCATAGAAAACTGCCACCCGTTTTTGCGCCAGAACAACTGGATGACCAAGAATCTGGTTTTGGCGGGTAACTTTAACCTGACTAATGTTGATGAGCTTTTTGGCCATCTGTTAGATCTTGGACAACACCCTAAAGAAAAAGCAGATACCGTTACCGTACTGGAAAAGATAGGCCACTTTTTAGATAAAGAAAATGAGCGCCTGTTTAAAGAATATAAGAATAAGAAAATGTCGAATGATGTAATATCTATGATGATAGGTAAAAACCTTGATATCAAAGAGATATTATTTCGTTCAACCAAAAAATTTGACGGTGGCTATGTTATTGCCGGCTTATTGGGCCATGGCGACTCATTTGTTATGCGCGACCCTAATGGTATACGCCCAGCGCATTGGTATGCCGACGATGAGGTAGTGGTAGTAGCATCAGAACGCCCTGCTATACAAACTGCTTTTAACGTTAAGTACGAAGATGTTAAGGAGCTAACCCCCGGTGCTGCTTTAATTGTTAAGCGCGATGGCAAGTATGGCGAACAACAGATATTAGAGCCGGGCGAGAAAAAGTCGTGCTCTTTTGAACGTATATACTTCTCTCGCGGTAGCGACAAGGATATATATGAGGAGCGTAAAAACCTGGGCAAGCTATTAGCCGACCAGGTGCTTAAGGCCGTTAACTACGATTTAGACAATACCGTTTTCTCTTTTGTACCTAATACTGCCGAGGTTTGTTTTTATGGTATGGTAAAGGGTATGGACAACTACCTGCGTGCCGAAATAAAGAAAAAACTGATTGACCTGGGCGACAAAATTACGCCGGCAGAGATTGACAATCTGCTTACAAAGCGTGTAAGAATTGAGAAAGTTGCGATAAAAGACGCCAAGCTTCGCACCTTTATTACTGACGATACCCACCGCGACGATTTGGTTACCCATGTGTACGATGTAACCTATGGTTCTGTTAGGCCTACAGATACACTTGTAATTATAGACGACTCTATTGTAAGGGGTACTACGCTGAAAAAGAGTATATTCCGTATGCTGGACCGCCTTAATCCTAAAAAGATTATAGTAGTATCATCGGCCCCTCAGATACGTTTCCCCGATTGTTATGGTATAGATATGGCTAAGCTGGGCGATTTTATTGCTTTTCAATCGGCCATTGCCTTATTAAAAGATAGAAAACAGGAAGGTGTTATAAATGATGTATATAGGTTGTGTAAAGAACAACAGGGCTTGCCAAGCGATGAAATGGTAAACCACGTTAAAAAGATATACGAGCCCTTTACTGACGATGAGATATCGGCTAAAATGGCTGAATTACTAAGGCCTCCAGATATTAAAGCTGAAACTGAGATGGTATTCCAAACCATTGATAACTTACATAAAGCTATACCTGCCCACTTGGGCGATTGGTATTTCTCAGGTAATTTCCCAACCCCCGGTGGTAACAAAGTAGTAAACACATCTTTTATAAACTTTATTGAGGGAAAAAACCAAAGGGCTTACTAACTTTGGTAAATGTCTAAAGAAGAGTTTTACAAAAAGTTACTGGATAATATACCGGCAGATATTGCTGTTCTTGATAAAAATTCAAAGTATGTTTTTGTCAACAAAAGTGCCATTAAAGATGATGCTAGGCGAGCCTGGATTATCGGAAAGACAGATTTAGAGTATTGTAAATACAGAGGTATAGATCCATCCGTTGCTTATGGCAGAACAAAATTTCATAAGGCTGCCATTGATTCTAGAACTGCTACAAAGCTGGAAGAAGAGATGGAGGTTGACGGCAAAAAATCGTGGAACTACCGCATTATGCAACCGGTTTTTGATGACGCCGGAGAATTGGATTTTTTACTGGGTTATGGTATTAGCATTAGCGAGATTAGGGAAAAATATGAGATTATAAGTAAAAACCTGCGTCTTATCAACTCATTAAACGAGTTGTTAAAGCGCCAGGTTGGTAACGATAGTCCTGAACTTATTTTTAAAAAGATATTGGATGATGTAATTAATCTTACCGATAGTAAGTTTGGTTTTATAGCCGAAGCCTTGATTGATGAGAATGGTAACCCTTATATTAAAACCAAAGCAGTTTCAAACATATCGTGGAATGCTGAAACGCAAAAACTGTATGAAGAGGGGCAGCGTAATGGTATGGAGTTTAGAAATCTGAAAAGCATATTTGGTCAGGTACTAACTACCAAAAAGCCTTATATATCAAACAATCCACAGTCCGATTCTAATGCCAGCGGCACACCTGCCGGACATCCGCCATTGATTAGCTTTTTGGGTGTACCTTTTATGCAGGGCGAAGAAATGATTGGTATGGTGGGATTAGCTAATAAAACAGGGGGGTATTCTGAAACCGATATTGAAAACTTAACACCACTGGCTCAAACCCTATCAATTGTTTTAAAAAGCCTTAAAATAGATTCTGAAAACAAATCTATGCTGGGCCTCATCAAATCAAAAGAGCAGGAGATTCTTGAATTGATTCGAAATCTAAAAGATATTGTATTAAAGTTAGATGAGAACTTCAATATCCTTGATATATCTAAAGAGTTCGAGTCTTTTTCAGGTATGTCAGTTAACCAGATTATTGGCACCAGCTTTACAAAACTTATTAAAACGGAAGCAGATAGGGAGGATTTTTCTAACCATGTAGAGGAACTTAATGCAAACTATGGGGGCAATTTTAGTGCTAAATACAAGTTATCTGTCAATGGTATAGAAAAATTTTTCGAGCTAAAGTTCTCTTTGGTTTCTATAAATGGTTTTAGGTACCTGCTGGGTAGGCTTAGCGATATTTCCAAAGAAATAGAATCGTTAAATAAAATTAACGAGCTGGCTGTGGTTACTGAAAAAACGCAAAGTACCGTAATAATTGCCGATACCAATGGTGTTGTAAAATGGGTTAACCAGGCCTTTACTAATTTACTTGGCTACACATTAGACGAAGTTGTAGGTAAAACTCCATTTGAGTTTTTACAAAAGGTTAACGAAACAGAAGATATGTCTATAGCTGCGCTTGAAGCTATAATAGCCAAACAGCCATTTTCCGGAGAGATTATAAACTACGCAAAGGATGGCAGAAAAATTTGGGTATATGTAAACTTTGTTTTTTTTAAAGATAACGATGGGGTAGAAAGTATATTAAGCGTTGCGTCAGACATTACTAAACTTAAGGTTGCCGAGGCTGAAATAATAAAATCTTTGGCAAACGAAATAAATTCCAATAAGCTTAAAAGTAGGTTTGTTAGTCTCGTATCGCATGAGTTTAGAACTCCATTAGCAACAATACAATCATCTATAGATTTGTTTAAACTAAAGGTTGAAAAGCTTGATACAAAACTTAAAACAGATTTTGATGATACGTATAGCACAGTGTTAGGCGAAATTTCAAAGCTTACAGAGCTGATGAATACCTTTCTTTTAAAAGAAAAATTAACCCAAACGGCTATAGAACCTAACAGAGTATTAACTAACCTGAATGATTTTTATACAGATATTGTAAAAGATATATGTGTTTCTAATAATAATAAAGAAGTAAAATTAAATATCCCGGCAGAGCAAAAGTCAGGATTAATAGATGTTTCAATGATGATGATAGTATTGCAAAATATTATTTCAAATGCTTTTAAATATTCGTCGAAGTCTGATAATGCTCCGGAAATCAGTATTATTTATGGGGAAAAAACTTACGATATTGCAGTAAAAGACTTTGGTATTGGAATACCTGAAACAGATTTGCCTAATATTTTTGACGCTTTTTATAGGGCAAAGAATGTTGAAAACATACAAGGTACAGGTATTGGGTTAAACATTGTTAAAGAATACATTAGCGTTTTAAACGGTACAATTATAATACAAAACAACCAAATCGAAGGCACAAATGTTACAATCACACTCCCATATTAATATTACCCTTGGTGATATTAAATTAGTTGTTATTGAAGACGAAGAGAAATTGCTTAATAATATTGTTGAATACCTGAATTTGGCAGGATACAATGTAGTAGGCTTTAGCGATCCGGTAGAAGGGTTAGATTATTTAGAAAAACACAGGGTTGATGTAATTATTTCCGATGTTAAAATGCCTTCAATTTCAGGTTTCAAACTTATTTCAGATATAAGAAGGGGCAAAATTAATAAAGATGCTGTTTTTATATTTTTAACAGCAAAAGTAGAACGCGACGATCTTAGGACCGGAATGAACCTTCAGGCAGATGATTATATTACTAAGCCTTTTGTAATGCAAGACCTTGTAAATGCTATAGACACCAGGCTTAAATTAAAATCTGACCGTGCCGAAAATTCTAATACTAAACTTACTCGGGTAAAACAGTATATGTTTGATATGCTTGATAAACTTACCAAGTCTGAAGTTAAAGTTGTTTACCTGATTTCCATGGGTAAAAATAACGACCAAATAGCAGAAAGGCTCTCTGTTAGCCCTAAAACCGTAGATAACCATCGTACAAATGTATCTTTGAAATTAGATATTAGCGGAAGGAATAGTTTAATGATATTTTGCATAGATAATAAAGTTCTTATTAAACAGTATATTAGCGAAAAAATGAGGGATATGCCTCATATATTTTAAGTGTTTTTTATTTTAATTTGCCTTGGGTTCTTAAATACAGGCAGATGGTAGAAAAGAATGATGTTAGGTGTTATACCCCAA
>JBIPNX010000005.1:0-20839 GCA_044378145.1 Flavobacteriales bacterium
CATCCCAGCAGTGTCAGTAATTAGAATGCGTTGAAAAAATGGTATACAATCATCATCAAAATTTTCTATTTCAAATTTATTGTTATCTGTGTTTTCGATAGCTAAAGGAATATATAACTCTTTTAATAGTTTTTGTTGGTTGTGAAATACGATAGTATTAATAATTGAATACTTTTCATATGACTTAATCAAATATTGATTGAATTTATTTTCAATAATATGCTCAAAATTCTTCTTTTTTATGTCGAGTGTTTTTGCCAACTCAACGATCTTAGGCTTTACAAAAACATTCGTAATTGCAGTAACTAAAGGCATTGCCATAGTTATAACATTTTTAGCAATTTCTGATTTCTCCATTTTATGTAGGTTTTCCTGCAATTTACAAACCTTCTCTCTCATTTCCAAAACTCACGCCTCAAGACTAAACACTCACCACTACAACGTATCTTCACATACCAATGCGCAATTATACCTTCACCATACAATCAGCAATTAACGCTGATAAAGCAACCGTTTGGCAGCATATTACGCAAATGAAAAACGTAAATGCAGAGCTTATGCCCTATGCCCGCATGACCTGCCCAAAGCACCTGGCAGCGTTTGGAGATAACAACGTACCATTAAACCAAACCTTGTTTAAATGTGTGGTGTTGCTATTCGGTTTTATCCCGATAGATATTCACCACCTGCGCTTTGATAAGATAGATTACGGCACAGCCTTTTACGAAAACTCTGTTACCGCTACACACCGCTACTGGAAACACACCCGCACATTAACAGAACACAACGGCAAAACAATAGTTAAAGACGAGTTGCACTTCTCACCACGCATTCCTCTCTTAGGGCCTATGCTGCTTTGGTACATCAAAAAGACATTCCAAAACCGGCATAAAAAACTAAAGCAATATTTTAATTAACCTAATGTCCGGAACGGACATGCAAGTCCTTCTCCTTTAGGAGAAGGATTTAGGATGAGGTAAAAAGAAAAAAGAAATTGCTCTCCGCAAAGGAGTGCTGTCCGCATAGAACAATGAAGAGAAGGTCAATTTGCTTTTAACAATTGATATTAAGGTTTACTGCCTATCTTTCACATTTCAACTTTCAGATAACATGAGCATCAAACTAAAAGACATAGACACCAAATACACTGGTAAGCAGGAGAAAGAAGAAGGCGAGAAGGAACTGGAGAAACTAAAGAAGAAACTGGAGCTGCTTCAACACCTAATGTATGCCGAGGGAAAACGGTCGCTGCTGGTGGTTTTGCAGGGCATGGATGCGTCGGGCAAGGATGGGTTAATCCGCAATGTGTTTACGGGTGTTAACCCGCAGGGCTGCAACGTAAAATCGTTTAAGGCACCTACAGAGATAGAGCGTGGGCACGACTTTATGTGGCGCATAAACCAATGCCTTCCGGCTAAGGGTATGTTCCAGGTTTTTAACCGTTCGCACTACGAGGATATTTTATACCCTACCGTACATAAAACCTTTGACAAAAAAGAGATTGAGCGCCGCTACAAGGTGATTAACAATTTTGAAAGTCACTTGCAGGATAGCGGCACTATTATTTTGAAATTCTACTTGCACATATCGCGCGAGGAACAGGCAGAGCGTTTGCAACTGCGTGTTGACGACCCCACCAAGCATTGGAAATACAACTCAGCCGACCAGATAGAAGCCGAGAAGTGGGATAAATACATGGAGACTTACGAGCGCATTTTTGACAAATGCAGCAAAGATATTCCATGGGTTATAGTCCCTGCCGATACCAAGTGGCACCGCAACATCATCATTGCCCAAAAAATTGTAGATACGCTGGAAGCCCTTAAAATGGAATACCCTAAAAATATAAGTGAGTAACCATATGTCCGGAACGGACAAAGGACTGGCCTAAAATTAAATGTCGTAACAAAACAAATGTAATGGAGCGTAGAAGCCTGCTCTGTTTGAAGTCCCGCATGCGGGACAAGTTTGCAGGGTTCAGCGTAATGAAGTGTAGTTTTTAGACAGTTAATTTTCAGCCTTGATTTTTTGCTTCCTTTTTTATCAAGAAAAAAGGAAGTGCCTACCGCATAGGTAGCTGTCGGCAGACAATTGAATTTGGGCTAAAGCCCATTACTTTATTCGCTCTTTATCCCCGACCTAAAGGCCGGGGCTATTATAAAAAATTTGCATTAATTCTAATTGCCCGGAGGCGGTGGCCCAAAACCACCCGGCCTGTCCGGACTACCCGGAGGCGGCCCCATACGCATATCGCCACCATTAGTTGGTGCAGCATCAAAAGGTTTAGAACCCTTTTTGTAAAACTTAAAGTTGTAGGTAAACGTCACCATAAAATAGCGTTGCAGCACGTTAGTTTGCGTGTCTTCGTAATACGTCTCGGTAGTGTTCCTGCTAACACTGTTGTTCTGTTTTAAAATATCAAAAGCAGTTATACGTATTTCAGCCGCTTGTGCTTTTAAGAATTTGTAGCCGATGCCTGCATTCCACAGCAGGTAGTTTTGTGTAACGCTGCTTGATAAACCACTATAAAACTGGTGACTGAAATCGGTAGCCAGCACAAGGCCTTTCCACGGTTGCGCCTGTATTTTAAAGCGTGAATTTTGGTTGTAGTACGTGCTATTGCTGGCAGTTTGCAACGTATTCGCAATGTTGTTGTAACTGCTGTTAGACGATATGCTAAAGTCGACCTTCTCGCTAATATTACTGCTAAGCACCACCCCAAACGATGCGCTTGTGCTGTTGGCAAAATTGGCCTGGTTGTTTATTATCCCCGGTGTGCGACTGTAAGTAACACCACCGTTAAAACTCAGGTTGGTTTTTATTTTAGTTATAGGGAAACTGTAGTTTAAAAACGAACGCAGGTTGTAGTAGCCATCTATGTTTGTCGGCATCGTTAGCTGCGAACCTTCGGCCAGTAAAATGCCACCGTTTAAGGTAGTGTCGGCATTGGCAATGTAGGTGCTTTTGCCTATGTAGTTGGCGGTGTAAGTCCCGCTAAGTAGCGCAAAAAAGGCTGTGTTCTTATCGGCATTAACAGCACTGTAACGTAAGTTAATTGCGTTAGAAAAATCCTGTTTAAGATTAGAATTTCCGGTGCTTAATTGCAGCGGGTTGGTATTGTTTATTACGTCCTGCAACTGGTCTACCGATGGTGCGTTGTTGTTGCTGCGGTAGAATATGCGCAGGTTTTTCTTTGCCGTAAACTTGTACATAAACATGGCGCTGGGCAGCACGCTGTTAAAGTTCTTTTGCAAATTGTATTGGTAAGGGAAAATACGCTCGTTGTTCAGTTGCGCCCATTGGTAGTTAACGCCCACCATCAAATTCCACTTTTCTTTTTGCGCACGTATGCTTGTTCCAATAGATTCTGAATGATAGAAACTGTTGAAGGTGTTAGACAGCGTAGTGTCAAAACGCGAGTAGTTATTATCGGCTTCAGAGAAGTTAAACGTCTGCTTATCTGAACTGCTTTTGTTCAGGTTGTTGCCATAGGTAAACATCAACTGGGTGGCCTTGCTCAATGGCTCGGTATAGGTAATGTTAGACGATAGCACATAGCCCTGCTTATCAAGGTTTGATATCTGGTTGAGTGTATCGGTGCCAAGGGTATCTGCAAAGTACGTAGTGTACGATAACAGGTTACTGGTTCCGTTGCTGCTGTTGTAGCCCGGTGTTACGTTTAACGATAGTGTACGGCCTTTTTTATTGAACGAGTGACGGTAGAGTAGGGAGGTTGAAAAATTCACAGCCTCCAGGTTCGATCCGTAGTTGTTTATGGTGTTGCTAAGCAGGGTATCGTTGCGCTGGTTGCTACCATATACGCTGCTGCTGCCATCGTTTTTCTGGTAGGTAAATTTGGGCTGAAAGAGGATAGAATTCAGTGAGTCTATCTTCCAATCGAAACGCAAATTAGCGCGGTGGTTAATGTTGTTACTGGTTGATGTTGAGTTTTCCAAATATGTCAACCCTTGATTTTGCTGGCTTATATACGTGCGGAATAAATTGCTGATGGCGTTATTTTCTGTTGAGTTGAAAAAGTAGCTGCCGGTAAACTCCAATTTGCCCCAGATGTTGCTGTAGTTTAAACCTACTGCGTTGGTAGTAGTAATACCGCCCTTCTGGTCAACCAAAAAATTATCTGCGTTGCTGCCGCCCGGCCTTCCGCCACCGCCGGGCCTTCCACCACCCATGCCTCCGCGACCACCGCCTGATGAACCGCCGCTGGTTACACCAAGTAAATCGTCAGTGCTAAAATTTTGCTCGTTTATGTTGTTAGTGTTAAACAGCAACGTAATGCGACGTTTCTCTTTAAACATATTCAGCGTAAGGCCGCCTTTCCATTTATCTTCATAACCATAACCACCATACACACGGCCAAACACCCCATTACGGAATTGTGCCTTGGTTACAATGTTTATGGTTTTGGTGGTGTTGCCATCGTCGTAGCCGGTAAACTGGCTCTGGTCGCTTTTCTTGTCAAACACCTGTATCTTATCTACTACTTCGGCAGGCAGGTTTTTAAGCACTGCGCTGGCATCATCGCCAAAAAATTGTTTGCCGTCAACCAATACACTTTTTACATCTTCGCCTTGTGCCTGTACCTTGCCATCAACAACGGTAATACCGGGCATTTTGGTTACCAGGTCTTCCGATGTAGCATCGGAATTTGTTTTAAAAGAGCTGGCGTTGTATTGGGTGGTATCGCCTTTAACAACAATGGGCGTTGCTACGCCTTGCACGTTTACCGAGCCTAATTGCTTAGCGTTAGACTGCATTACAATAGCGCCAACATTGATACTGTCTGCTTTTGTAGTTATAGATTGTATATGGTTGAGGTAACCTAAGAATGTAATTTTAAGAACGTAATTGCCGGGGGTAATATCTGCTATTTTAAAGTTACCATCTAAATCGGCAACGGTACCTTTAATAAGTGATGAATCAGCAGGGTTTAATAACGTAACCGCAGCGCCAATAAGTGGCTCTTTAGCGGTGCTGTTTATATGTCCGGCTAACATTCCGTTTTGAGCCTTTATAGCTGAAAATGAACTGAGTAATAGTAGCAGCAGAATAACCTTCTTCATCAACGTGTTTGTGTAATTGATGTTCAGACAATAATTAAACCAAAAGGTTTAGTATAGAGGGAAGAATAAACCACTATACCCCAAACTGCCTTAGGTGGTGGTCTATATGACCGTACGATGTTTTGCCCCATGCTTCGGCATCCATCTCGCCAAAAAACGGGTGGCGCTTTAGGCTCTCTTTCCTGCCCTCGGCAACAAAGCGGTTAAGTATGTCTGTAAACTCAGTAAGCGATGCATCAAAGTCGTATTGTTCTTTAATCAGGAATTCGCCCATGGTGGGGGTAGCGCCTTTCATAAACTTACCGCCGCCCATTATGTAGCGCTTCATCAGAGGACTGATAATCGGCACATACACATTCTTGGCTTTTAACTCACCAAGGCCTGTTTTAAGGGTAGCGCTAAGGTGCACCAGCATTTGGGCAACATTCATTTTACCCCACAGGCGTTGCGTGTCGGGAGTTAGCTTGTTTAAACGAGAAAGTACCTCGTTAAAGGTACTTTCATCCATTATATTTTTTGAATCCATTAGCGCATCAAATACATTTTACCAAAGCCCTGCTTATACCAATTATCGGCACCACTTTCGCGGCGTTCAATAACCTCTCCGTTAAGTTTGGTAACTACGCGGTATAAGTACACACCGTTAGCCAGTTGGTCGCCAAACTCGTCGCGGCCATCCCATGCATATTCGGTTATGTTACGGCCTATGTGGATAGGTCCCAGTTCGTCAACATTAATCTCGCGCACCACCTTGCCGGTAATGGTCATAATTTGTATTTTAAAGTACGTTGGTACTTCGCTACCGGTTAGGGTAAATACAAACTTGGTGCGGTCAGAGAATGGGTTAGGGTAGTTCATTACCTGCGTAATGGTAGCCTTATTTATTACCTCAAACGTAATGCGGTAATCGTTCTTACCCGATACGTTGCCTGTTTTATCCTTAGCCTGCACCAGCAGCGAGTATTTACCATCTAAAGTAAAGTTTGGCGCCCACTGTATTTTTGCGTTGTTGGCCGGTAAGTTTGGCGGGGTAAAATCAAGTACAATTTCTCCAAGGTTATTTATGTACGGAATAAGCACCTGGTTGCCTAAAGGATCGGTTAAGAATACCTTAAACGATGATGTGTCCAGCGCAAGGAATCTGTTCTCGTCTTTCAACGTTATAACCACCATTGGCTTGGGCGAAATAATATCGCCGTCCATTACGTGCAACCCGTCAAACGTAACATCAAGCAACGGGTTAATTTTGTCGCCTGTTACTTCGTAGCTGCGTGTTGCGTAGTTGTTGAAATGGTAAGGCTCTACACGGTGGCCATTGCCAAAGGCGTTAAGCTCTAACCATAATGTGTTTATGCCTTTATAGCCTATGGTGCCATTGGTTACCATTAAGGTATCGATATCGTTAGGGGCAATGGGCTTAATTTTTTGCAATGGTAAATCGTGGCGTACGTTGTTGCCATCAAATACCCACCAGTTTACTTTTAAGCTATCGCTTGCCGGTAAGCTGAATGGTGTAACGTTTTCAGCCGTAACCCGGTAGGTCATGTTTTCGCCCTCCTGCAATTTTAAGCTGTCAAGCTGGCTAAATATTAGCGGGTTTACAGCAAACTCGGGGTAGGGGGTATAATACACCTGCCAGCGGTCTAACTGCATTGGTGTTTTAACAGAGTCATCGCGCATGTATGCGTTCAACTTTAAGTACGGGTATATATCTGAGTTAACCACCGTACTCAGGTTGAATGTGGCACTGTCTAATGTCAGTGCATTTATCAATGTTGTTTCTGCACCGTTTGCCTGTATACCAATAATCTTAAGATGTATGGTGTCTTTGCTGCTTTCGCCCGGTTCAGAACGCCATTTCAATGTATTCCATGCTTGTGCAGGGCCTATTTTGGTTGACGTAAAACTACCGTAGCTGCGGTCTGTTGGCAATTGTGCAACAAGTGTAATTTGGTCGTTGCTGCCAATAGTGTCCGATACTACCTGCTGTGCAACAGATGGGTCGTTTTTCTTACCAAAGAATATCCAGGAGCGGCCCGGGCCAACACTGTCAATGCTTGATGCGTGAAGCGAGTCGCGGAAGAATGTTTTAATTGTATTCCAGTTTGCATTACCGCCAACCCCGTTTATATCACTAAACATAGTTTCGTTCCACGAGTAGGCTAATACATACGCGCTCTTAGGTATAGCATGCAGCATGTTTAGCATGTTATTCATTTGCGTGGCACTTGCCTGTGGGCGGAATATGAAATAATACTCCACACGTTGGCGTGCTACACCATCGCCATTAATCTGGCCAAAGGCATGCGTTGGGTTGTTTACATACGGTGGCGATACGGTGTTGTCGGTCCACTTGGTGCCCCATGGTTGCAGCGTTAGTGAGTCTATTACTGCAACGTGTATGGCGTTGTTTATTAAGTACCCATCATAATCCTGGTTGTCTACATCAATTTTGTAAAGCACACCGGGGAAATCGGAATAACAGGTATTACAGAAGTTTTTGTTGTATGCCGTTAACGTTTTGTATCCGCTAAAGAATTTGAACAAGCGGTTAGGGCGGTCATATTTTATCAGGTTAAACTGATCTTTTTTAAACTGGAAGAAATGATCTTGCGACCAACCGGTTAAACCGTTTATTACCTGGAACGATTGCTCCCTCCATTTAAATGCAGTGTCTCCCGGTTGTGGCTCGGGCGATATACGCCAGAAGTATACAGTACTATCGGGCAGGGTTAAGTTAACAGGGAAGTTTACCACACCACCGCCTTGGGTTACCGTAGTATTTACTATCGGGTTGATGAATAAGTCTGTGGTATCAACCTGCAAACGGTATGTGCGCGATGGCGCAAACGGGTCATATGTTGAACCCTTTAACGTTATTGTTCCGCTTGGCACAATTGCATAGTCGTATGGGTACACCGGGCTTATATCGGTAGAGCGAATGTTGAGCGTAGCAATAACATCGTTATTAAACTCATTCATCTCGTCAATATCCGATGGAAAATCGGCCCTTACATTAAATGTATTAATGCCCACACCACGCAATTGGTCTACAGGGAATTTAACGGTAATGGTGTCTTTGTAATAAACGTTTGCAACCTGAATTTTGTAGGTTGTGTCAGTGTTATTAGGGAAACGGCGGTTAATATCCAGTATAAACGTATCGGCAACTGCACGGCCAAGGTTGGTAATTACCACCTTCATGGCAAAGGTGTCTAGGTCGGTAGTAACATCTGCAGGGTCAAAGAAAACACCCGGTGCGGTAACTTCATAATCTGGCCTTGGGAACGAGTTTATAACCAGCGATGGGTCGCCGTTTAATGTCATTTCTAAATAGGTAGATTTGATAAAATGGTTCCCATACAAAGAACTGTCGCTGGCAAAATAATCGCCAATATCTTTTATACTTACGCCCAGCGGCTGGCCATATTTTCTCCACGATATATTCTCTATCAGCCTATTGGTAAACACATTTAAATATGGTGGGATACCTAAGGTAATAGAAGCTAAAAATGCAATGGCTCCTTTATTTTGTATCGATACAAAATTCTCGCTGGTACTAACGCTATAGCCGCGCGGTTGGTGAATATCGCCTGCAAAGCAAGAGTTACCAATCATTAACGGGTACTTGCCGTAGTTATCATAGGTCGATGCTTCGTCAATGCTAATATCAAAACCGTTACCCGACGCGTGGCCAAAAAAGTTCATGATAGAAATACCGTTGTTTACCAGATTCCTTACAGAGTCGGCCAACGATATATCAATAGGGTCACTGGTGTTTTTGGTAAAAGTGCGTATCACGCCACCAAATGCGGTATCTTCAAGTAATTGTTTGTAGTTATTAAGGTAGTTGCTAAACTGTGCAACATCGTTAGCACTTGTACCACCTGCAAAATGGGCAACGTTTTTCATCCACTCAGCAGGGTCGTTGCTTTCGTACTGCATCACCTTATCAAGGTACCAGTCAATCTCTGTATTGTTAGGGGTGCTTAGGCGGCCTGTCATAAGCGTAGGCGCCATACCCGAGTTGTTTGTATGTGCTGTAATCAATACATCGCTTGGCGGGTAGCCAAAGCTGGGCACCATATTCTGGTTATAGCTGTCAAACTCAGGCGGGTCGTTACCTATCCGCCAAAACGTAGGCTCTACCGATTTACCTATCATAAACAGGTATTGCGGTTTCACAGTCCAGGTATCCAATGCGTACTCGGCAAAGCGGCGCATGCTCAACGGGTTCTTTTTAACACCGGCTGCAAACTGGTCGTACAAGTCATCAATATCAATTACAGCCGCGTTAAAGCCACGTAGGTTTTTGTATGTCTTATATTGATTTGCCGATGGCATTAAGCTCTTATGTGTTACTATCAAAAAGTCGTGGTTTATTACCTCGCTCTGGTAGTTTACAAACTGCGCGTAATGGAAAGGGTCGGTGCTTACTGGCTTAATAAGGTTGCCTGTTATGTAGGTTACCTTAGCGTTTGATGTAACAAAAAACTTGTTGTTCCCTGGGTTGCCGTTAGGCGCTATAACAGAAAAGGCTGTGCCGGTTACACTCGGTGAAATGCGGTTGCCATTGGTAATATCGTATACAATAGGGGCCGATGCCGAGTTGTTAAAGTTGGTAATGTTTATTTGTGCCGATGAGTTGTTTACGTTATCGGGCACATACATGGTATAGCCTACCGCGTTTTCTAAGTTGTAGGTATGCGGGTAGCGTAGCTTTTGGTATACTAATGATGATTGCGCAGCGGTAGCAGGCGGTACGTTTAAATACGTCCACGTGGCTTGCGATGTTGTAGCACCTAAGTTGGCAGTAGGTACTGATATCTTCAGCGTAATCTGCTGGTATCCGGTAAACGATGTATCCTTTTCTGCAGAGTTGGCAAAACGCAACTTATACCTATGGTTAGGCGATGATGCCGGGTTGTTGTTGAGCGATACAAAGCGGGCCTCGTATTCGGCATTAATACCAACGTTTACTGCGTTGGCGCTTTGCACAGCCGGTATACTAACTACCGCATTGGTAGCGGTAATACGTGCACCTGCCCAGCACTCGCCGGTAATATATTCAGGGTCGGTGCCGCCAATAGCATCAAGCTCGCCAAAACGGTACCTGCGGGTACTTAAGGCGGGTGGGTTGTCGCGTATATCTACAAACTCACGAATAAAATAACTGGTAACAGGCAGGCCATTGTTGGCTTGCCATGCAATAGAGTTCATGCGCTGGTTGCCACCTGTGGTGTTCCAGCTTAGGTAGTAGTATGCGGTATCGCTAAATAAGCTCCAATAAGGGTTGGCCTGTTTTTGGCCCGGGGCGTAAATCAAAGAGTCTAACCAACCATCATTGCCTTCGGCATAAAACTCAATATAGTCGCCGTTATTAAAAGTTCCATCGCCTTCGCCATTTACAAAAATGTTAAGCTGTTGGCTGCGGCCAAATACCTGAAAGTTTGCAGGATTAAGTCCCACAGTGTTAATGCCGGCTGTTGCCAGTGCTGTAGAATCTATGCGGTAAACGCCTGCTTTAGTAATAGGGAATTTGTAGTACTGCTGGCTGTAGTTTATCCACTCGTTGCCGTAGGGTTGGGCTGCGGCGCCAAGGGTAAGTAGCAGTAGAAAAACTAAATGGTAAAACTTTTTCATAGGCTGGTGGTTGATGCCCTTTTATTTTTTTTGCCTTTATTTCTTACTTCCGCCTTTGGCGTTAATATCAAAACGAAGGGAGAATACATTTGAGTATGGAGCAACCGATGCGTTGCCTATGTCTGTTAAAGCATAGTCAATACATACGCTGCGTAGTTTAATACCTAAGCCCATGTTGGGTTGTACCGATGTAACCTGTTTGCCGTTATCATCAGTATACTTTTGTATGTTACCTACACCTGCACGTAGGAAGATGAAGTTGCCATAGCCAAGCTCCAAACCAAAGGTTGGGTCAATGCTAAATGGGTCGCTTTTTATGGCTACGTTACGTTTACCGTCGGTAGTAATGTTAAAGTCAACCTCGGTATAAACTGAGAATTTTTTAATGTTCCATTTATAGCCCGCAGCTAATATCAGGCGGGGTAGGGTAACCTCAACAGAGTTGCTTGGTATAGTGTTGCCGGTTGCGGCAAACACATCGCGCATATTTTCCGGAATATCAAAACGCCATGCGTTAAAGGTAGAGGTAGCATCGCGGTACGAAGCGCCAAAATGCCAGTTTTTAACATTGTATTGCGCACCAATATCAATACCAAAGCCCCAGGCGTTGGCAAACTTACCCACCTTGCGGTTAATAATTTTGGCATTTGCACCGTAGCGTAAGCCTGCAATTTTCTTGTTTTGGCGGGCATAGCTCAATATAAAAGCATAGTCGGCGGCAGAGAACGATTGTACGTTGTCGTAGTTAACGTTGCCGTCGCTGTCTATAAGTTCTGTTGTATTCGGAATATCATCAACCCCAAAGCGGATAACCGATAAACCGGCTACGCTGTTAGAGTCAATACGGGCTGCAATAGAGCCGTAATCATACTTGGCTATACCTGCAAAGTACTCGGCGTGCATAAGGCCTACCTGTACTTTTCCGGTCATTTGGCTAAGGCCTGCAGGGTTCCAGTAGCCTGATGTAACATCGTTAACACCGGCTACACAGGCGTTAGACATGCCCAAGGCACGTGCGCCAACGCCTATTGATAAAAACTCGTTGCTGTACTTGGGCGCCTGGCCGTAGGCCGAAGCCGTAAGTGTAAGTCCCGCGAAAAGAATAATACGTGTAAAAAACTTCATTTGGTGGTTGGTTGTGGTATCGTTATAAACTGAAACCGGGCTTTTAAACAGTAATTTTAGGTAAAAAGTTCACCCGTTTACTTACTAAATCAATCGTTTTCTTACATAACGTTGTTAGTAAGGTTTTAGTATTAGAGTAGCCTACTTTTTAGGCATCTTTTCAATATGGAGCAAAAGGCCTTTGATGCTATCGAAGATAATAGCCATTCCGGGGTAGTTAATTTTGTCCTCGTCGTCGGTTTTTTTATGGTAATCGTCGTGTATGCCGGTGCTAAATCCAAGGGTTGGCAGGTTTTTTTCGGCAAATGGTTTTAGGTCTGATAGCAGTAAAAAGGTATCGTCGTAACGAAAATTCACAGGTTTCTTCTGATTAGCCTCAAAGTATTTATCAAACACAGCATCGGTTTTTGCCCCGGTTACCCTTACTGTTTTAGATGTATTATCTAACCTGCCAACCATGTCAAAATTTAATACGGCTCTAATCTTGAGGCTCTGGCATAAGTTGCTTTGCCCAAACCAGGCAGAACCATGCAAGCCAGCCTCGTGCGCCGAATAAAACGCAAATACATAGTTGTAGCGGTGCTTTTTGGTTTTCATCAGCCATTTGGCTGTTTCAAGTACTAATGCCACGCCCGATGCGTTATCATCGGCGCCGTTGTGTATGCCGGTGCGGTTTATCAGTTCTTTGGATTTGTTGCTGCCCATACCCAGGTGGTCGTAGTGCGCAGACAGGATAATGGTGCTGTCTTTCTTACAATCAAAAAACACCAATACATTGGTAGCGCTATCGCCCTCAAAAGGTACTTTTTGAAAGACTGTTTTTACCTTTTTACCTTTGAATTGTGCTTTGATGTATGCTGCAGCCTTATGCTCATCGGCCGTAGCAGGGCCGCGACCGTGTAGCGAGTCGGAAGCTAAATAAGCAATGTGCTTTTTAAAGTTTTGGGCCTGTAGGTTAGCCCCGATAAATAATAGTATAACCAGCACACTGCGCATGGTGCAAGTATAAGCAAAAAGCCCCTGACTGTAACGTCAGAGGCTTTAGCAATATAAATTGGTTAACTGTTGTTAGTTGTTAGGAACTGTATTGGGGAATTGTTTTGGTTCAACTTTATTAACAGGAGTTTGAGGTATTGCATCAAAACGCAATTTAGAGCCATCCCACCAAATAGGTTTGGCCGATTGGTCTAAGTTGTTTTCGTCAAACATTACGTCTTTCATGTTATTGTCAAAATCCTTATCTGCAACATCAGCAGGTAAAGCAGGCTTGCTGTCTGCATCAATACGTTTGCCAACTGCTATCCAGGTAAACTGTGCTGTGGCTGATGAGTTAGAAGCTACGGTAAAACCATTTTTATCCATTTTAGCAATGTATAATGATGCTGTATTGCCTATAGGGCTAATGGTTACGGTTGGTGTTTCGCCAAGCATATCAGCATAGTTTTGGTCAAACGGTACAAATACCGATGTGCCTTCAATAGAAGCAACACCATTATCAAATACTTTAACGTTTGTTGATGTCATTGAATAAGCTGCAACACGTTTGGTTGGTGTAGTCACAATATCAGCTTGGAAACCCGATGTATATTCGTTCCCAATGTTGTATGAAGCAAACATATCGCCTTTAGAAATGCTACCCATTATATGACCCAAAGACCAAGAACCAATCATACCGCCGGCAAAGCCGCCACCGACACCTTCTTGTTTACTGTTCTCTAAAAATCCGCCACCGCTAGCATAGCCATTGCTGCCATATACACCGTAGCCAACACTATTGCTGCCTTTATATCCTAAAGAACCCCAATAAGAGCCACTCGCGCCTTCACCTAAAACCCCACCTGTTCTTGTATAGTCAGCATCGGTGTGCCCAACAACACCAAATGTGTATAAATCGCCCCAAAAGTTATAGCCCTGAACAGCTGAATTAGAAGAGTTAGCCCCATATCCTGTTCCATCATTTTGGCTATCGCGTGTCCTCCATGCTCTAATAGTGGCCTGTCCATCGCCATTGGCTGTTACCTGAGCATCGTAAACATACATACGGTATATAGTAGATGGAGAACTATTAATGGCTGCATAGCCACTGCCATTTATAGTCATACGGGTAGAGCCGTTGGTAGAGTAAACTAAATTACCGCCGGCACCCCTGGCAGCAAGGCCAAGGTCTTGGTCGGCATTGCTACCTGTTGCGTAAATGGTATTAAAACCAAAGCCAATGCCCTGGGTACCATTATCATGCCTAAACTCAATACCGCTTGATCCAGAACCTAAAGTGCCTGTAACATATAGTGGCAAACCTGTACCATGAGTGCCTGTGCGGGTTGCATTAGCAATATCTAGTTTGTTAGAGGCGGTAGCACCAGTACCAATACCAACTAAATTGCCATTGGTAATAAACATAGCTGTGCTTGAGCTATTATTACGTAAATTAAAACCACCTGATCCAAAGTTCATGTACATAATGTTATCACTCCAACGGGGCCACATAAAGGTTTCATAGGTGCCACCTGAGTTTTTAGCAAGCAACGTTGCCATGTTGTCTAATCCTATTGCACCGGCATTGCCTGTCGCAATTGTTAATGCATATGTAGGATTAACACCAATACCAACAGCACCACGGAAGAACGATTGATAACTGCTACCTGAGCCTGTGGTCTCGAAGGATGATAGTCCTGTAACCACATCGCCTACAGCAAAGCCTTGTCCGGCACCACTTGCATACGTAGTATACTCTACATGGCTTGTAGCCAGATTGCGCGTAAAGCCGGGAGTCGCGCTCATGCCCATGCGCCAGTTAGCATCAGAACCGTCCCAGGTGTATATATATTTATTGCCACCATTTGATGGTAATATAATGTTTGAATTAAAAGTAGCATTGCTGCTAAATGTAGCTGCTGAAGACCATGTTTTGGCACCCGATGCAGTTTGTGCTGTAGTTAAATCTACCCAGTTTTGGGTAGCAGAGCCAGTACCGCCATTAGCAACAGGTAAAGTACCACTAACATGCGTGGTTAATCCTATTTTACCATAAGAAGGAGCAACACCAACACCGCCTGAAATTAATGCGTTGCCGGTAGCTACATCTGCAAGCTTAGCTATTGTAGTGGCTGCTGATGCATATGGAATATCGCCCACTGCATAGCTGGTTAAACCTGTACCGCCATTGTCAACATCTAAAGTACCTGCAAGGGTAACCGCACCTGTTGTGGCTGAGTTTGGAGTTAAGCCTGTTGTGCCTGCGCTGAAAGATGCTACTGAACTACCGGTTAAGGCAATTGTACCACTTACATCAGGTAAAGTGTATGTGCGTGCAGCGGTAAGGTCGGTCGATGTTATAGTACCTGCAGCCCTTACAGCACCGCCGGCAAAAGGGGTAATTTGCAGTTGGTCTTGAGTAGCAGTGGTAGTTTGAAAAACGTTGGTTGGAGCATTATGAATAATATTACCAGTGCCGGAGTTAATGGTAGTGGTGCTGGTAGTATTTGTACTACCCAAGCTAACACCTTTTACAGCGCCACCTGTACCAATGTTAATTGTTTGTGCACTGGCATCGGCACCTAAACTTAAAGTACCTGTGCCGGTAGTAGTAACACCGCCCGTAAATGTACCTAAGCCACTAACACCTAACGTGCTGCTAAGGGTAGTTGCACCGGTAACACCAAATGTGCCACCAACGGTTGCGTTATTTGTAACGGCAAGGCCAGTGCCTGCAGAAGTAAATGATGCTGCACCACTCCAGGTTTTAGCACCTGCTGCGGCTTGTGATGTTGTTAAATCAACCCAGTTTTGGGTTGCAGAGCCTGTGCCACCATTGGCAACAGGTAATGTGCCGCTTACCTCACTACCTAAAGCTACTGTTGCTGCCGATGATAAAACACCGCCTGCTGTTGTTTTAACAAAGCCGGCCGTAGTTAATGACGTTGTAATTTGACCATTGGCATCAACACGGAATTTGTTTGTTTTAGTTCCACCATAGTCTGAAGCTACCGCCAACAATGGGCTGCTAGCAATTGTAGAGGTTGGGGTATAGCCAAAAAGGCTGTAGTCGCCAGCTTCAGCAATACCCATTACAGCAGCTGAGGTACCTGAAATATTGGTAGAAGTGCCAACGGTTGCTGCACCACTAAGTCCTAATACACCGGCACGGGAGTTTCCGCTGCCGCTATTCATAGCATCGCCAAGCACGCCAATACGGTTGCCACCTGTATTGTTAGAACGGCCATAAACCGCAATTTTATTGGTTGTTGCTGTTGCATCGGTATTTTCTACCTCGCCAAAAACACCATAACGGTCGCTGGTAGTTCCGTTATAAATACCAAATACACCTGCCGTTACCGGGTTGGTTAGTGTATTGTTGCTGGGGAAACCATTGTCAGAGTTGAAGCCTAGATACCCATTGGCAGATGCGCCCGATAAGCTAAATAAGCCGGCAACACCGCCCCTGTTTGCTGTAGCTGCTCCGGTAGCTGCATTATTGCCGGTTAATGCAAAACTTCCTGTGCGGTCAATAGGTACATTTATTACATCGTTAGCGGTTGTTGGGGTCAATGTTGGTGCTGTGCGAGACCAATAGCCTAACGAACCTGTAGTTGGTGCAGTTGAGGTTGGTAGGCCGTTTGCATCGGTATACAAAGCAGCGTTGTTAGACAGAGCCGAAGATTCTATAATGGCGCCGCCACTGCTAATCATAATCCTGTTATTATTTAATGTGGCCGAAGAGTTTGTACCGCCGCGTACTATTGGCAATGTGCCTGTAACATTGTTAGCGCCGCCTGCAAGGTTTACAGCGCCATAACCTAAAGCACTTGCACCTGTTACTTGCAAAACGTTGCCTGGGGTTAAAGCACCTGCAGCCGGAACGGTAGCACCGTTAATACGGGTAACTGTTGTTGCACCTGCATTAGTAATATCCCAATCGCCGGCAGGGTCAACCGCAGCAGCTGCGTTAGAAGCATTACCCACCCAAATGTTGGCATTTGTTAATGCTGAACCCACCGGAGATGTACCAGTAATGGTTGTATTGCCGGCAGATGTTAAACGGCCTTGTGCATCAACAGTAAAAGTACCTACCTGAGTTGCACTGCCGTAGGTTGCAGGGGTTACCGCAGTGTTAGCAAGGTTAAGTGTTGTAGTGCCGCCTAAAGCAACAGAGCCACCACCGCTAAGGCCGGTACCTGGAGAAACTGTAACCGAACTGTTTACAAGGTCGGCATTGGGTATTGTTGCGGGTGCAATATCAGCACCCGTAATAGAACCATCAGTAATTTCAGCAGAGCCAACAGCATTAGTAGTAATGGTTGGGTTAGGGTAGGTACCAGTAAGGTCTCCACCGGCTGTACCGCTTGGGCCTCCGTTGGTACCATTAGATACTACACGCCAGCTACCGCTTAAGTACAAAAATGTACCAAAGCCACCTGCGGGAATTGTTGTTCCGGCAAAAGTTGCAGGGTCGCCATCGGCATTAAACACATACATAACCTGCCCTGCTGTTGGGGTAGGAGAGTATGTAATAGCATTTGCCTGCACGCCGCCCAAAGCAGTAATATTTATTGCAGTAGTTTGTGTTGCTACGGTGATAGTAGCAGCCGCGGCAACAGTTTGGGGATTGACAATAAGTGCATTGTCAATTTTTGCATTACCGTCAACATGCAAACGCTCTGTTGGAGTAAAAGAACCGCTGGTAGAAACACCAACATTTTGGGCGTTGGCCGCAGTAAAAGTTATTAATAATGAGGAAAAGAGTAGAAGTTTTTTCATCGAGGGTTGATAAAGTTGTCAATAAATCCTAAATCTAAACTAGTGAATTTTAACGAAAAATCCTACAATGGATTTATGTGTTGCATACTATATTTTGTAATCAATTGATAATTAACATCATGTTTTGTTGTTTGAACATTATGTTGTCTGTTTTTCATCTATTTACAAGTTTTTCATATTTTTTTAATTTGTTGTTTATCAATTTATTGTGTTTTTAATAATCTAAAACAATCAATTTACTTACATGTGTTGCCGATTAAAAAAACACATGGAAAGCAACACTTAAATTGTACCTTTGTGTCTAACATGATAAAGAAACAGATACCCAACATTGTTACATCGCTAAACCTGCTCTGTGGTTTTTTGGGTATTGCATTGTTAAGCTTTCAATATGTTCCGGGAGTTGTTTTACCTAAAAATGATTTACCCATTTACCTGATGTTTGCCGCTGCCTTTTTCGATTTTGTGGATGGCTTTGTGGCGCGATTGCTAAAAGTAGATTCTCCCTTAGGTAAGCAATTAGACTCGTTGGCCGATGTGGTAACCTTTGGTGTATTGCCGGGCTTGCTTATGTTTATTGTAATAGGTGGATTATTGGCCACTTATTCCGCTAATCCTTTTATTTATTGTTACAGCTTTTTAACATCGGACAATATTATTAATCCCGACTTGTTTCTGGTTCAACCAACCCGCAGCGAAATAATTGATTGGGGCTGGAAAGCTATTCCATATTTATTGCCCGCCTTGTTAGTACCTATACTTTCGGCCTTCCGTTTAGCTAAGTTTAATATTGATACCAGGCAAAGCCACTCGTTTATTGGCCTGCCAACACCGGCTAACGGTTTGTTTTTAGCAACGGTTTATTATGTTATACAAGAAGGTTACCTTAAGTTTAATGGTTTTCACCCTGCAATGTTATCAGCTTTAGTGCTGGTGTTTGCTATATTACTAGTATCGCCAATACCCTTGTTTGCCATGAAGTTTAAAGCATTTACCTGGAAGGGTAATGAGGTGCGTTTTATCTTTTTAGCGTTGGCAATTACACTTTTAGCAATTTTTCAGCTTGCCGCGTTCCCTATTGTTATAATTTTGTACATCGTAACATCTATCATCAACAACATATTTACCCGCAATAAAAATGAAGTTTAAAGCCCACATCAACATTATGCCGCTTAAAGAACTGTTAGACCCTCAAGGTAAAGCAGTAACATCGAGCATGACAAACATTGGTTTACCCGAGATTGAAAACGTGCGCATTGGCAAAAGCATTAACCTGGAAATTACTGCCGACAATGCCGATGTAGCCCGCGCTAAAGTTGATGAGGCCTGCCGTAAACTACTTGCTAACCAAATTATGGAGAGTTACGAGTTTACCGTTGAAGAGATTGCTTAATTAGCTTGCAACGTTTAGTTAATAGCTTACAGAAATAGAAAAGCCCCTGACCGTGATAGTCAGGGGCTTTTTCATGCCTTAATTGTCAATTGTTACTGACCTTGTGCGCGGGTATAGCCCGGCTGGCCATCAAAAAAGTAAAGGTTTTCTGTTTTAATTACGTATAAACCTGCATCAACTAAGCGGTGCATTAAATCCAGCACGGTAGAGTAGGGTAGGCTTTTAACATTGTCGGGGCATTTAAAACGTGCGCGCCAGTGGTCGGTGCAAAAGGTTTCTTTAAAACCATCGGGCCATACCTTGGCGCCGCGGTTACTTACCATTTGCAATACCAATTGGTCGGTGCTAAGGGCGTTAACCATATCGCCAAACTCTTGTGCGGTACCGGCGTTCCAGTCAAAAAACACATCAATACCTACTAAGTCTTTTACCGGGTGGGTATAGTGCAGGTCGCTATCTTGTATATTGCTTTTGCGGGTATTAGCCTTAGCATAGTTTACAGCTTTTAATTTAAGAGGAACTTCTCCCAGGTTTTCTATTACCGCGTTGGTAAACTGGTGTGTAGTAAGCTTGGCTTTGCTTAGGCCTGCCTGAAAAATATCTACCGTATGGTTTCCTTCTTCAATAGTACGTAGCCATGCGTTGTGAATTTTAGAAGCTACATCGTTTTGGCCAATGTGTACCAACATCATAACCGCGCCCAACAATAAACCCGATGGGTTGGCAATGCCTTTGCCTGCAATATCGGGGGCAGAGCCATGTATAGCTTCGAACATAGAACATTGGTTGCCTATGTTTGCAGAACCTGCAAGGCCAACAGAGCCGGTCATTTCTGCCGCAATGTCTGATATAATATCACCGTATAAATTCTCAACTACAATTACATCAAAACGCTCAGGAGCGGTAGCCAGTTTAGCTGCGCCAATGTCAATAATGTAGGTATCGGTTTCAATCTCTGGGTATTCAGCTTTTACTTCGTCAAACACCTCGCGGAATAAGCCATCGCTCATCTTCATGATGTTGTCTTTCAAAAAGCACGATACTTTTTTGCGGCCATTATTGGTAGCATATTCAAAAGCGTAGCGCACAATTTTTTCGCAACCGGGGCGAGAGATAAGCTTAAGGGTTTGTACTACCTGCGCGGTTTGGCGGTGTTCTATACCTGCGTAAAGATCTTCCTCATTCTCACGCACAATAACAACATTAAGCGTTGGAAATAGCGTGCGTACAAAAGGATGGTAAGCTATGCATGGCCTAACGTTGGCATATAAGCCCAATGCATTACGCATGGTTACGTTTATGCTTTTATATCCACCACCATAAGGGGTAGTAATGGGCGATTTAAGTAACAATTTGGTGCGGCGTATGCTTTCCCATGCCTCGTCGGGTATACCGCTGGTGTTACCACTTAGGTAAACTTTCTCGCCAATCTCAATACGTTCAGGGGCAATACGGGCGCCTGCTGCTTCTAATATTTTAAGTGTGGCCTCCATAATCTCGGGGCCAATTCCATCGCCATGGGCAACGGTAATAGGAATTAATTCTGACATTTTGTTAATTTAAAAAGAGCTGCAAATATACGCTAAAATCTATGTAGTTGAGATACTTTAGTGTTGCAGATTTATTAGTTACAGGGTTAAACAATGTCTTAAACGGCAAGGTTACCATAATTACATAGCACATTTATTTTTGACTGTGTGCGGCCTGATAGCAATACCCGGCTAGCAGTTGATTTTTTATAAATAATACTAATAATAAAAGTCATGTCAGAAGATCAAAAAAATCCCCGTGAGCTTGATGAAAAGCAAAATGCTGAAGCTAAAAACCAACAACATTCGCA
>JBIPNX010000149.1:0-5616 GCA_044378145.1 Flavobacteriales bacterium
GTAAGCCTTGTAAGAGGCGCTACGGTACATGTCGGGCATGTATTCAAAGCCTGGGCTGGCAGGGTCGCTTTTGCAGCTTTCAAGCGCAAATAATGCGCCTGTAGTAACTACAGCAACCAGTAAACCCGATTTAATTTTTCTCATTTTCATCGTAAAACGCTTCGGTATATCAGGGTTTTATCGTTCTTTAATTTCGCTTGCGCCGGTTTGTTTCAACAAGTAAACAACCTCGTCGTATTTGGCGTCCCAGTTATCGCTCATGTTAATTTCCATAATGAACTTATCATCAGTAGAACGTGGGTCGGGGTTACGAGGGTTAAAGCCGGGTAATAAACGGTTTAACAATAGGTATGTAATAGACATACCGTGGGCGGCGCAAAACACAGTGCTCTCAAACAACACCGGTACAAACGCCGGGAAGTTGGCTGCAAATGTCCAGTTTGGTTTACCACCTACGTTAATGGGCCAATCGCTAATAAGCATGTACCAAATCATTAAAACGGCCAGTGAAAAACCTGTGGCACCAAATACAAACGCTGCAACAGATACGTTGGTACGTTTGTGGCCTATTACAGGGTCTATACCGTGAATAGGGAACGGCGAGTATACGTTTGCTACAGAAATGCGGTTGGCGCGGAACACCTTGGCGCTTTGCAGCAAGTCATCGTCATCGTCAAAAATGCCGTAAATAATTTCAGGATTATATTTTACTTCGCTCATCGCTATTAAATCTCTTAGTATTAATGATGCTCTTCGCTGTGTATTGGGCCACCTTTACCTTTGCGGCTTTCCAATATCAGGTCTTCAAGTTTATATTCTGGTTGAGGGCTGGTACGTTTGTACTTGCCGGTAGCCTTTAATATGGTCTTTAACTCGTTTAATGCAATTACAGGGAATGTACGGGCAAACAACAGGAACAGGGTAAAGAATAAACCTATAGAACCTACAAAGATGCCAATATCTACAAACGATGGGTGGAACATCATCCAGCTTGATGGAAGGTAGTCGCGGTGTAGCGATGTAACGATAATTACAAAACGCTCAAACCACATACCTATGTTTACAAAGATAGAGATGATGAAAGTAGCTACTAAGCTCTTACGGATTTTTGGGAACCAGAATAGCTGAGGGGTAACAACGTTACAGGTCATCATGCTCCAGTAAGCCCACCAGTAAGGACCGGTAGCACGGTTAAGGAAAGCGTATTGTTCGTACTCTACACCAGAGTACCACGACATAAATAACTCAGTTAAATAAGCCACACCTACTATAGAACCGGTAAGTATGATGATTTTATTCATCGCCTCTACGTGGGCTACGGTAATGTAAGCCTCAAGGCCTAGCACTTTACGTACAATCAACATAAGGGTTAATACCATGGCAAAACCCGAGAAGATAGCACCCGCAACAAAGTAAGGTGGGAAGATGGTTGTGTGCCAACCCGGAATTACCGAAGTAGCAAAGTCCATAGATACAATGGTGTGAACCGAAAGTACCAGTG
This sequence comes from Flavobacteriales bacterium, assembly GCA_044378145.1. Lineage (GTDB taxonomy): Bacteria > Bacteroidota > Bacteroidia > CAMBQF01 > CAMBQF01 > CAMBQF01. Next base: position 1,502 of record JBIPNX010000149.1, read on the forward strand.
GGGTAGATAAACCTGCAAGTACTAATGATACCTCCTCAAAACGTGCCCAGGCTTTAGCGTTACCTGTCCAGCCGAAGCTTAATATGGTATAAGCTTTTTTAGCCATTGGGGTAATAGCACGGTCGCGGATGGTAGCAAAGTCAGGAATAAGACCAATGTACCAGAACACTAACGATACCGAGAAGTATGTAGAGATTGCAAATACGTCCCAAAGAAGAGGAGAGTTAAAGTTGGCCCAAAGAGAACCGTACTGGTTTGGTAATGGTAATACCCAGTAGCCTACCCATACACGGCCCATGTGGAATACCGGGTAAATGGCGGCGCAAATTACCGCGAAGATGGTCATAGCCTCTGCCGCGCGGTTAATAGACATCCTCCAACGTTGGCGGAATAGTAAAAGAATTGCCGAGATAAGTGTACCGGCGTGGCCGATACCAATCCACCAAACAAAGTTGGTGATATCCCATGCCCATTCTACCGACTTGTTAAGACCCCAAACACCTAAACCGGTGCCTACGGTATATGCAATAAGGCCAATGCCCCATAACATGGTAATGAATGAAAGGCCGAATACAACATACCAAAGTTTATTGGCGCGTGTTTCTATAGGGCGGCAAATATCTACGGTAATGTCGTGGTACGACTTCTCCCCCAGGATAAGTGGGTCGCGTAGAGCATTTAACGGTGCGTGTGACATATACTTTTCTGTCTAAATCCTTTTAATATTATAGTTCGCTTTCGCTTACGTTACGTACTTTGGTCATGTAGAATACCGATGGCTGAATACCTACTTCTTCTAACAGGTGGTACATGCGTGGCTCTTTTGCGTGCTTGGTAACGGTATGTGTTTCGTCGTTCAAGTCGCCAAAAGTGATAGCATTGGTTGGACAAACCTGTTGGCAGGCTGTTTTAATTTCGCCATCAATTGGGCGGCGGCCTTCTTTCTTAGCGTTAAGCTTGCCTTCTTGTATGCGTTGAACACACATTGAGCATTTCTCCATAACACCACGTCCACGTACAACAACGTCCGGGTTAAGTACCATTTTGCCCAGCGTATCGTTCATGTTGAAGTCAAACTGTGGGTTGTCTGAATATTTAAACCAGTTAAAACGACGTACTTTGTAAGGGCAGTTGTTACCGCAATATTTAGTACCAATGCAACGGTTGTAGGTCATTTGGTTTAAACCTTCGTTGCTATGGGTTGTAGCCAATACAGGGCATACAGTTTCGCAAGGCGCGTGGTTACAATGCTGGCACATAACCGGCTGGAATACTACACGTGGGCTGTCTGACGGAACCTCCATATCAAGGAACTTGTCAATAGCGCCAACGCCTTCTTTCTCAGCACGTTCTTCAGTCATATCGCTAGAGTAGTAACGGTCTATACGCAACCAGTGCATATCGCGTCCGCGACGAATTTCGTCTTTACCTACAACAGCTACGTTGTTCTCGCTGTGGCAGCCAATTACACAGGCACCGCAACCTAAACAGGTATTTAAGTCGATAGACATACCCCACTTATGGTTTAAGCGTGGGTGGTCGTTCCAAAGGTTAACGTTGTTAGGCGTGTCTTTGGTGCCGTCGGCAAGAGCTAAAAGTACAGGGTCGTTACCTGCTTTAGCATCTTTCTTATAAGCATCAACTGTAGTAGCTTTAACAATCTGGCGACCCATCATTGTATGGAAGGTCTGCGTTCCTGCTAAGCTATATGTCTCGTCTGTTTTGTTAACCTTAACATCAACAGCGCTGTACTCAAAATAACCGTTGTCTTTGTTTATTGTAACAGCAGGGAAAGCATTGGCGCCAATACCGTTGGCAGTTTTACCTGCTTTGGTACGTCCGTAGCCTAATGCAATACCAATAGTACCTTTAGCCTGGCCCGGTGTAGCATACACAGGCAGTTTAAGTGTAACACCATTAACAACAACTTCGGCAACGTTAGATAGTTGCTCCTGGCCGTTTAATATGTTAAACTTAAAGGCATCAGAATTCATGTCGGCAATAGACATGGTAATATAGTTATCCCACGTAACGCGAGAAATAGGGTCTGGTAACTCTTGCAACCAAGGGTTGTTTGCTAACCTGCCATCGCCTAAGCCTGTTTTTTCGTAAATAACAAGTTCAAAAGCACCGCCTTTAACCTTGTTTAGGTTAGCGGCAGCAGTAGCAAGGGCAGCAGGGTCGGCAGATATTGATGCAGCAACAGGTGCAGCCGCAGCAGCAGCAGCAGGCGCTTGTGGGCGGCCATGTGGCGCAGCGTGTGTACCGTCTTTGTGCTCTTCAACAGGAACTACCACAGGGGCAACTTCTGCAACAGGAGCGCCACCTATAGAGTATACACCATCGTGTAGAGACTTGTTCCAGAAATCGGTAAACGAGCCAAAGCCGCTACCAGGGAATGTTTCTTTTTGCCATGTCTCTTTAATGTAATCAGAGAATGGGGTAGCATTGCCTGCCCATACAAGTAGTGACTCTTGTGCCTGGCGGGTATTGTAAATAGGAGAAATGGTTGGCTGTGCTAAGCTGAACTGGCCGGTACGTGGGTTAAAATCGTTCCACGACTCTAGGAAATGGCTGTCAGGACATACGTACTCACACTCCGATGCTGTCTCGTCTATATTAGCTGCAAAAGAAACGCGTAAGCCTACTTTCTTAAGGCCTGCAGAGAAATCTTTAGTATTTGGTGACGTGTAAACAGGGTTAGTGTTTAATAATAACACCGCTTCAACTGTACCGGCATTCATTTCGGTAACAAGGGTAGCTAATGCTTTTTCGTTGCCTTGCTTGGTTTTATCTACAACATCCATGTTAATGGTGTTGCCATAGTTGCCAAGCATTTCATTAATACCGTTAACAACAACCTGTACATCAGGGTTGTTAGAGCCGGCAACAACTAATGATTTGCCTTGAGAAGCTAAAAGTTCTTTAGCTGCTTTGGCAATATTAACATCGGCTTTATCAAGCTTGCGCGTTGGAAGGGCCGATTTGCCTTTAGATTTTGCAATCTCGTTGTATAGGTTAATAGCCACAATACCTAAGTCTGATGGCTTAACCATGGTGCGTATATCGGCGTTAGAGCCGGTTAACGACATGCCAGCCTCAAACTGGAAGTGGCGAGATAGTTTTATTTTAGTATGGTCTGCACCTGCTTCTATCTTCTTGCCTTTAGCATATTGTTTAGAGTGCTCAAGTGGAGATAACCAGCTAGATAAGAAGTCGGCACCAATACTTACAATGGTATCAGCTTTGTCAAAGCTGTAAGTTGGGATAACTGCTTTACCAAAGCTTAAGCCGTTGGCAGCAGCAATACCTGCGTACGATACGCTATCGTATTGTACAACCTCAACATTACCAAATTTAAGTTTAAACTCGTCAATAGCGCGTGTAGTAGACGGGCTGATGATGGTTGAAGAAACAATAGCGATTTTACCTTTGCGGCCTGCAATAGCGGTAAGTTTATCGCCAATTTCTTTATCGGCCGTAGCCCAGCTTACAGGGGCACCGTTTTTAGCAGCACCTTTAAGGCGTTCGGCATCGTATAGGTTAAGTATAGAAGCTTGTACACGCGAGTTAACACCACCCATTGTAACAGGCGACAAATCGTTGCCAATTACTTTAATAGGTCGTCCTTCGCGGGTTTTAACCAAAACACTGCAGTATTCATAACCATCAAAGTAAGTAGATGCATAGTAGTTAGCTATACCTACAGTTACTTCTTCGGGCTTAAATAAATAAGGGATGGTTTTTGTAACCGGTGTTTCGCAGGCAGCAAGTGTAGCGGCGGTAACACCAAAACCTAAAAACTTAAGAAAGTCGCGGCGTGGGGTTTTACCTTCAGCAAGAGACGAATCGCCCAAAAACTCATCCATAGGAAGTTGCTCGGCAAATTCATTTTCTTTCAGCTTGGCAAACTCGGGAGTGTTCTCAAGTTCTTCTATTCCGCGCCAGTATTTTAATTCTTTACTCATTTTGCAGTCTTTCGTGGTTTAACCTTGAAATTCTTAATTACTATTATATACTTATTAATAGTGGCATTTACCACATTCTAAGCCGCCAATTTGCTCTACAGTAAATTTCTCGCCGGGGTGAACCGCGTTAAACTTAGCTTTCAAATC
>JBIPNX010000150.1:0-5609 GCA_044378145.1 Flavobacteriales bacterium
AAAAGCCTTAAAAGACCTTTACGGCAAAGTGGAAGACACTCCTAAGTACGAGGAAATGAAAAAATTACTTGACGAAATGAAGAACTAACCTGTTCTCATTAGTTTGATTGAAAAGCCACCTTTAACACGGTGGCTTTTTTGTTAATATCATATTGTATCAATGTTAGGTTAATAATGCTATTTTAGTGCCCACTTAAAAAACTATATGGCAAATAAACTATTTACTTTAAAGCCGCTGGACAAACTATTGGCCGAGGCGGGCGATAATGAAAAAGGCCTTAAGCGCACATTAGGTGCATGGTCACTTTTAGCATTGGGTATTGGAGCTATTATTGGAGCGGGGTTGTTTGTGCGAACCGCTGCAGCTGCCGGTGGACATGCCGGGTCAGCCGTTACCATTTCTTTTATTATTGCAGCCATAGGTTGTGCTTTTGCAGGCCTTTGTTATGCAGAGTTTGCATCGATGATACCCATTGCAGGTAGCGCGTATACTTACGCTTACACTACTATGGGCGAGATTGTTGCCTGGATTATTGGTTGGGCTTTGATACTTGAATACGCACTGGGTGCTGCGACTGTGTCAATTGCATGGAGTGAGTACTTAAATAATTTGCTGGGGGGGGCAATACCTTATAACCTCTGCCATTCCCCGTTTGAGGTAGCCGCTGATGGCACTCACGGGTTAATTAACCTTCCGGCATTATTTATTATAGTTGTATTAAGCCTGCTATTAATAAAAGGTACCAGTGAATCTGCCATAGTAAACGCAATTATTGTGTTTATTAAGGTAGCTATTGTATTGGTGTTTATTGCTATTGGCTGGGGCTTTATAGACTCTGCTAACCATACACCTTATATGATACCTGCCAGTCAGCCGTCTGTTAATTTGGGTGGCGGTAAGTTCTGGGACTTCTCCGAATTCTTTCATCACGGTTTTGGAGGTGTAATGCAAGGGGCAGCTATTGTGTTTTTTGCCTTTATTGGTTTTGATGCCGTATCTACAGCTGCGCAGGAAGCTAAAAACCCAAAACGCGATATGCCTATTGGCATCCTGGGTTCATTAGCCGTATGTACCATACTTTACATTTTATTTGCCCACGTACTTACTGGTGTAGCACCGTTTACCGATTTTATTGACCCTGTAAAAGGTAAAGAGGCATCAGTCTCGTACGCAATACAAACGTATATGCACGGTTACGAATGGTTAGGCACCGCTGTTACTATTGCTATCCTAGCAGGTTTCTCATCGGTTATGTTGGTAATGCTAATGGGCCAAAGCCGCGTGTTCTTCTCAATGTCGCATGATGGGCTGCTGCCTAAAATGCTTTCTGACCTTCACCCCAAATACCGTACCCCTTATAAAGCAAACCTTGTTTTAATGATTGGTGTGGGCATCTTTGGTGCATTTATTCCGGGTAGCGTAGCCGGCGATTTAACATCGGTAGGCACTTTGTTTGCGTTTATCCTGGTATGCTTAGGAGTAATTATACTTCGCTACAAAAGCCCCAATATTAAGAGGGCCTTTAAAACCCCGTTGGTACCTTTGGTGCCTATCCTTGGTATTTTGGTTTGTGGCTTAATGATAGCTTCAGAACCTGGCCAAACCTTAATCATGTCATTTATATGGATGATTGCAGGCTTAGGATTTTATTTTGCCTATGGCATAAAGAAAAGTAAACTGAATAACCCTAAGTAACAGGGAATTAGATATTGAAAACAGGCTCTTATTCAAGGGCCTGTTTTTTTATGTGGATTTTTTTAACTTGCTAAAAAAAAGGAACCTATGAAGAAACTTTACATTCTATTGCCGGTTATGGCATTACTATTTATAACTGCTTGCAAAAAAGAAAATGATTCGGCTGAGCAGCTTACAGTAGAATACTCTATTGATTGCCCTAATTGTTTTGTGGTTTATTATGATGCTAATGGACAACAGGTAAGCCTGCAAGACCAAAATAGCTCATGGAAACAGACTATAGAAGGTAAGCCGGGTGGCATTGTTTTGCTGGCTGCACAAAATTCATCGGGTAGCCCTGCTGCTGTTACAGGCGTAATAAAATTAAATGGCGCTGTTTTAGCTGAACGGACTACTTACTGCCCAATTAGTGGAACAGTACTGGTAACAGATACTTTACCATAGCTTTTACTTACCCTTAGTTAACTGGCGGAATACATCTTCTATGCTGGCCTCTTCTTTGTTAAGGGTTAGCACAGTCAGGTTTTTGTCTACGGCGTACTTAAACAGTTCAGAACGAACATCAGCATTGCCTTTAGACGATATCCTGAATTTGTTAGAGCCCAACTCTTCTACCTTGGTTACCCCGTTTAGCTTCCTAAGGTCGTTTAGGTTAGGGGCTTTGTCAAACTCAACTACAATGGCAGCATTGCCGGTACGGTAATGGCTTAAGGCATCAACCTTGTCATCGGCTACTATTTTGCCTTTATTAATGATGATAACCTTGTCGCACATGGCTTCTACCTCCTGCATAATGTGGGTAGATAGCATTACCGTTTTTTCCTTACCCAGTTCTTTTATCAATAGGCGTATATCAACCAACTGGTTTGGGTCTAAGCCGCTGGTAGGCTCATCCAGTATGAGAACTTCAGGGTCGTGTATCATGGCCTGGGCTAAGCCTACACGCTGGCGGTAGCCTTTACTTAAAGCACCAATCTTTTTTTGCTGTTCTATGCCTAAGCCTGTGCGCTCAATCATTTCAGCAACACGGGCCTTTTTGTTCTTTATCTTATAGATGCCACAAACAAAATCCAGGTACTCTTTTACGTACATTTCAAGGTACAAAGGGTTGTTTTCGGGCAGGTAGCCAATTTTACGGCGTACGTCAATAGAGTTTTCAAACGTATCAAAACCACATACTTTTACAGCGCCCTGGTCGGGGCTAATGTAGCAGGTTATAATCTTCATCATGGTGCTTTTACCCGCGCCATTAGGACCTAAAAAGCCTACTATCTGGCCTTTCTCGGCCGAGAACGATACATTGTCTAAGGCCTTTTGCGCCCCATACAACTTTGTTATCTTACTAACTTCTATTGACAATTTCTTCTGTATTAGTTGGTGTAAAAATACAAAAGCGGATATTGTGAATAACAAACAATTAAAAGCCGTTATCAGTTTTTTACTTTTGTAGGATAAATGGAACAAGGACTCGTAATAAAATCGACCGGAAGTTTTAGTACGGTGCGCTTAGACAGTGGCGACATTGTTGAGTGCAAAGTGCGTGGCAAGTTCCGTATGATGGATATTAAAACCACCAACCCTGTAGCCGTTGGCGATAGGGTAGACGTGGAAGTTGATGCCGATGAGAACACATCGTGGATAGTGGGTTTGCATGAAAGGAAGAACTATATCATCCGTAAATCAATCAACCTTTCCAAGCAGTTCCACATCCTTGCTTCTAATATGGACCAGGCGTTGGTTGTAGCTACTGTTGCTTCGCCACGTACCTCTACCGGCTTTATAGACCGCTTTTTGGTTACGGCCGAGGCATATTCTATCCCTCCGTTTATTGTATTTAACAAGGTTGATATATTAACCGAAGAAACACGTGAGCTCCAAGACTGGTTTATCAACCTGTATACTAAAGCAGGCTATGAGTGCTACGAGGTTTCTGCCGCTACAGGAGAAGGGCTTGATAAACTATTGGAAAAGCTGAAAGGAAAAACAACCCTGTTTACCGGCCACTCGGGTACAGGTAAATCAACCCTTATAAATACCATTGACCCTCAACTAAAGCTACGTACAGGCATAATATCAGCGGCACACGATAAAGGAAAGCATACCACCACCTTTGCCGAGATGTTTGAATTAAAAGTTGGAGGGGCTATTATTGATACTCCCGGTATTAAAGAATTAGGCTTGGTTGAGATGGAGCCTGAGGAATTATCATCATACTTCCCTGATATATATAAATACCAGGGCTTGTGTAAATATACCAACTGTGTGCACGATGGTGAACCGGGTTGCGCTGTATTACAGGCTGCTGAAGATGGTAATATTGAAGCGGAGCGGTATAGCAACTACCTTGCTATATTAGCAGACTTAAAAGAACAAAAACAGAATTTATATTAATATGCGCGCGGTTATCCAACGGGTTACAGAGGCATCGGTTACAATAGATGGGGCTGTAAAATCTAAAATAAAAAACGGATTGGTTGTACTCCTTGGAGTAGAGCCCGAAGATACCCTTGCCGATGCTATTTGGCTGTCTAAGAAAATAGGCCAGATGCGCATATTTGGTGATGCTAAAGGCCTCATGAACCTATCTGTTCAGGATGTTGATGGGGAGGTAATGGTTATTAGTCAGTTTACCTTGTTTGCATCAACCATAAAAGGAAGCCGCCCATCATTTATAAAAGCCGCTAAGCCCGAAATGGCAAGGCTTATGTACGAGATGTTTTGTAAAGAATTAAGGGATATAATCAGCCGCCCTATACGCACGGGTGAGTTTGGTGCTGATATGAAAGTGGCCCTGGTAAACAATGGCCCGGTAACTATTATTATGGATAGTAAGAATAAGGAGTAGGTTATACCTTCACTATCTTCTTCTTTATTGCTTTCTTTAAACCGCTGTTATCGTTACCATAGTTAGACCAAACGGTAATAAAATATACCCCGTTTCCGTACGATGTCATATCAATAGTAAATGAGCCAAAGCCGGCATTGTCTACGTCTTTGCTTTCTAATAGCTGCCCTGTCATATCATACAACTCATAGCGTACTGCGGTGTATAGTGGACTGTCAAACTTTACCTCGGCAGTGTTTTTAACAGGGTTAGGGTAGACGATAATACCATCGTCAGAGTCTATCTCGGTTTTAGTAACGGTGCTTTGCTGTATTACTAGTATTTCCGGGTCAACAATTACAGAGTCTACAGGAAAGCCGGGCTGCAGGTCGTATATCTGTCCGTTGTAGCTATGCTCCAATATTATGATGGTATCACGGGTAGCATTCTTCAACCTGATGGGTAAAGGCCCTTCAAAGAAATCTACCGATGAATGTGTAGGCTGCTGGCTTAACTCTACAATTAACCTGCTAGATGGAAACTGCCCCCATTTAAGCGTGTATTGTGGGTGGCCTTCGCCGTAGTACCAATCGTCAAAAAACTCAGTAAGGTCTATGCCGCTTTGCTGCTCAAAATGCAGTTTTAGGTTTTCTGTTAAAGCATATTTATAGGCAACTAGCGGGTCATTCAGGTAGTTTCTAATAGCGGTAAAAAAGTTGGTATCACCCACCCGCAATCTTATCATGTGCAGCAGGAACGATGCTTTTCTATACGATAACCTGCCATTGAAAATCCTGTCGCTGGTAGTAGTGTCGGTACAAAATACAGAGCCATCAGGTGCTTCAATAATAATATCGTGAGTTATTCTTTTCCATGGCATCCAGTATTGGGGCTCTATAAACTGATAGCATAAGCCTGTGCAGTAAGTGGCAAAACCCTCATTTAACCAAATATCAGCCCACGATGCACATGTTACCTTATTGCCAAACCATTGGTGCCCTAACTCGTGCGATACTAACTCAAATCCAAAGCCGCCCATAAAGCTCATGGTTTGGTGTTCCATACCTCCGCCCCAGTTCCATTGGGCAT
>JBIPNX010000151.1:0-5586 GCA_044378145.1 Flavobacteriales bacterium
TATAAAGGTCCAATCTTTATCATCCTATTTAAGTACACTTTGGTTTGAAGACGTACAATTAATTCGGTGAGAATGCCACTATAGCCTTTATGTCTGAAAATACACCACTTGTCTCGGCATTACTATGTACCGACCGTATGGTATAAAATTGCCCTGCAACCAATGGTACACTTGTTTGCGAAGAGGCAAATACCGACGAGCCATTGCCAGTATGGGGCACTGTTAGGCTTAAACCTGTAGAGGTAGAGGTGGTAAAATTATACAAATCGAATGTATAGGTTGTAGTTGCCGGTAGGGCATTGCTGTTATCGCGTATAGAAATCCATAACTTGGTAGCATTGCCATCCATTGGGCAAAACCATATATTGTCAGAGCTAACTGCTGTTGGAATAGCAGTTGCATTATCTTCGGGAGTCATAAGGCTAACTCCGGCCCAATTATCTGCAACATCTGCCGGGTCTGAAGACCATAAATACCTTGTTAGGCTTGAACTACCGGGCGAAAGGCTACCGCCTACCCAGTTTAAAAACATAGCAGCCCCGCTTGAACCGGGAGTACCAGCCAGACCTTGTGTTCCTGTTACACCCTGTATGCCTTGTGACCCTGTAGCACCTGTTACACCCTGTATTCCTTGTGACCCCGTAGCACCAGTTGACCCTGTTATGCCCTGTATGCCTTGTGACCCCGTAGCACCAGTTGACCCTGTTATGCCTTGTATGCCTTGTGCGCCTGTAGCACCAGTTGGTCCTGTTACACCTTGTATACCTTGTAACCCTGTAGCACCAGTTGGTCCTGTTACACCTTGTATGCCTTGTGCGCCTGTAGCACCAGTTATGCCCTGTATACCTTGTGCGCCTGTACCACCAGTTGGCCCGGTTACTCCCTGTATGCCTTGAATACCATTAGCTCCGATAGCACCTGTCACGCCTTGTATGCCTTGCAAACCGGTTATACCTTGGGCACCTGTATTGCCAATTGGTCCGGTTGGACCTGATAACTGGCATAACGAAAGCCATACTGTACCATTAAAATAAAAGTAACAATTTACAGTACTATCATATACCAATAAGCCCATAGCAGGGTTAACAATAGCCAACCTTTCTATGGTTGTCATACGCGGGGGTAAAAAACCCTTGTCGTTAGCAGTTAAATCTAATAATGATGATGCATCGGGACTGGTTGTTCCTATGCCTACATTATTTTGTGCTAAGCTTTTAAATGTTGCAATAGTGAAAAATGCTATTACTGTTATACGTAGTAAATTCATGAAATAAAAGTATGTATATTTTTCAAAAAAAAGCTATATAGAAATAACCTTGAACCAATTTTGCGTTGATTTGACAAGATTAAGAAATTTTGTTTTTGTAAGTCAATAGGGTTTTCATATAGCTTTTTCATACCATTTTAGTCCACTTTATGCTGACGATTTACAAAACAGAAGCTATTAGGTTCTATTTATCCTGAATTAATCATTTTTGAAGAAAATGAACTTCGAACCAATAAAATAAATCAGGTAGCAGAGCTGATTGCCACATTTAACAAGGCTTCCAGAGGACATAAAAAAAAGACAGGCCGGTTAAAAACCGACCTGTCCTGTTTGGTAGCCCGTAGGGGAATCGAACCCCTCTTGCCAGAATGAAAATCTGAAGTCCTAACCGATAGACGAACGGGCCATTGTCCGGTTTGGGGTTGCAAAATTACATCTTTTTTTATTTCTACAAAGAAAACGGGTAAAAAAAATCACATCAGTGTCTCATCGTCAGACTGGAAACGGAAACCAAGCCTTTTAGCGGTAGAAATACCCATGTTGGCTGCGTGTTCCAAAATATCAGAAACACCTACCTCTTTTATACTATCATAAGGTGGCGTATACAAGTCAAAATCAAGCGAATACAACATGGCACTTTCTATAATTGAGTGTGCGGCCGCATCGTCAAACACCTGGCTACCAAAATCATTATACAAATAACTTAGTTGCCGTTTGCCCTCAACAAAAAAATGGCCTTCTTTATTAATAAACACGCGTGCAACAAGGTAACCACGGTCGCTTTGGCGGTTATACAAGAGCGAATCTGTTAAAAAGTTGAAAATATTGATTATACCACAGTAAGAGCGCATTTCATCATCGTGAAAGTAAGAGGTTTTCCATAGCGCATGGCTCTTTTCAAACTGAAAAATGTTGGTATGGCGGTAAAAAATAAGGGTATCGCCGGCAAAACGCAGGTTAAACAACAGCGAGCTTTTATCGGTATGCTCAATTTTTAACCTTTTATCAAAAGCAGTAACCTCTGCCTGAAGCTTTTTAGATATATCAGAAGCCTGCTGTTTAAAGCTCTTAAATGCTATATCTGTTTGCTCCACCACATCCTGCTTCATGCTGCTTTTTTCCTGCAACAAATCCTTTATCAGCTCAATAGCCGGTTTTATCTCTTTTTTAGACATAGGGGTATAAAAATAGGTATTTATGGTTACATTGCTTATCGGGGGCTAACATTTTAGCCTTGCAACATTGCACGGTTTGGTAAGAAATTATAGCTTTATCCTCAATAACGTGAGAATAGTACAATGTCAGGCACAAACGATGAATTGCAAATAAAGGCTTTGGCGGCTGAAAAGCTAAAGCGCGATGCACTAATTAACAATATACCCGACGTAATGTGGAATATAGGCAGGGATTACAGGCTTATCGATGCCAACAAATCGTTTTACGATGCTCTGCATTACCTTACCGGCAAGCCTTTTAACCCGGGTGACTCTTTGCTATACGATAATTTAGACCAAGCCAGTATTAAACAATGGGTTGATTTATATGACCGGGCTTTGGGCGGCGAAACCTTTGTTGAGCAAATAAAAATCATTGCCGGAGATTCGGGCTGGGCCGAGGTAACATTAAGCCCTATATACGATGGAGATGCTATTGTAGGTGCAGCCTGCTACTCTAAAGACATTAACCAACGTGTAGCCGCCGAAGAGTTTATTAAGCATAGTGAGAAAAACATGGCCCATGCTCAACGCCTTGCCCGTATTGGTAGCTGGGATATTGAATTTACTAATGCCGACATTTTAACTCAAACAGCTATTTGGAGCGATGAGACATTTAGAATTTTAGGCTACGATAAAACAAAACCAGGCCAACTTTGCAGGCTTTTATAGACCGGTTGCACCCAAATGATAAAGACTTTGTTATGGCTGCTATATCTGGCGGAATAACCAATAACGACAATTCGCCTATAGAATATCGTATAATATTGCCTGACGGCAATGTACGTTGGCTAAAAACAGAAGGAGAGATTTTACATAATGCCGATGGGGTACCAATGCGTATTGTTGGCACCCACCAGGATATTACCGAGGCAAAACAACTGCGGACGCAAAGTGAGAAAATGACACGAGATTTGATACAACGTAACAAAGATCTTGAACAGTTTGCTTATATAGTATCGCACAACCTTAGGGGCCCTGTATCAAATATCATTGGACTTACCAATGAACTTTTAATTACTCCGCCCACAGATGAAATTTATCCTGATTTTTTGGCAGGGCTTAAAAATACTACCGATAAGTTAGATGAAGTAATAAAAGACCTTGGGTTTATATTGCAACGTAAGCAAGAGGTAACAGAGCAGCTTGAAATTGTTAATCTAAGTAGTTTGGTAGAAGATATTAAGGGTAGTATTAAAAATATGATTACTGAATCAGGTACTACAATTAATTATAATTTTGATGAGCCCGAAATGCTAAGTTTGAAAACTTACCTGTATAGCATTTTTTACAATTTGGTAACTAATAGTATTAAATACCGCAAGGCAGAAGTTCCTCCTATTATAACAATTACGGGTATTAAGGAGAATGGATTTATAGAATTGGTTTTTGCTGATAATGGAATGGGAATAGATTTAGAGAATTACGGCGACAAGGTTTTTGGCCTTTATAAACGCTTTCATAACCATACCGAGGGCAAGGGAATGGGGCTTTATATGGTTAAAAGCCAGGTTGAATCACTAGGCGGCACAATAAATATTAGCAGTCAATTAAATACTGGTACTATCTTTACATTGCGATTTAAAAATTGATGACAGGCAATTCACACACCCAATGGATGCATTTTGTCTTGATAGATGACGACCCGGTGTCTAACATGCTGGCGAGAAACATTATTAAGCGTCATTTGCCATTAGCTGAGTTCACTGAATTTACCGACCCTTTGGCAGCATTAATATATTTAGAAAAAAACACCGAGAAGGTAAACTTATTGTTAGATATAAATATGCCTGTTCTTTCAGGTTGGGACGTGTTAGGAAAGATTGAAGGATTCTCACAAGAAATAATTGATTTACAGAGAGTTTATATTGTATCATCCTCTATAGATATTGATGATCGCAACCGCGCTGCAGCTCATCCATTGGTATTAGGTTATTTAGAAAAACCTATTTCTCCGGCTCAAATAACTGAGCATTTTTAATCCTAAACATAAATTAGCACTTTATGTTGATTATATTGCAAGTATGGCACGCAATTTGAAACTTTGTTATGTAACAAGGTTTAAACCTTTGATAACATTAGGCGTTTAATAGATATAGAAGCCATGAAAACAAATTTGAACATATCTTTTTCAGCCATGAAAACTGTAAAAGCAATTGCTTTGGTAGCTATAGCAGGCTTATTAGCATCGTGCAGCCAGCGTATAAGCACCAAACAATATTACGACGACGATATTTACTTCTCGTCTAAAGACCTGCGTAACTATACCCCACCGGTACTTTACCAACCGGCCGATACGGATTCTTACGCCCCATCTAACAGGAATAGTAACAGCGCAGCCGCAACACCCGATTACCAAAACGGGCAGCAGGTAATTGATGATTATTATGATTATCAATACGCATCGCGCATACGCCGCTTTTATTACCCTAGTTATGGCATGGGCTATTACGACCCTTATTTTACCAACACCTATTGGTATAACTACAACCCATACAGCTTTGGTACCAGTGTGTATGTAACGTACAATTTTTGGCCAAACAGTTATAACTATTGGGGCTATGGCAACCCTTGGGGATACAACCCGTGGATGAATAACCCATACTTTGGTTATAATGGCTTTGGTTGGGGTGGTTATGGCTACGGTAGCCCCTGGATGCCTTACAACCCCTATACTTGTGGCTGGGGCTACGGAAACCCATATTGGGGCTATGGCGGCTGGGGCTGGAACAATGGCTATTTTAATGGCTATAACAACGGCTACAACAATGGTTATTGGAATGGTTTTAACGATGGTATGGCATACAACAACTATTACTTTAATGGTTTTGACAATAACAGCTATAACTACTACGGGCCTTATAAACAAACCAGCTCATCGGGTAAGTTTAACAGCTTTGGCGAGCAGATACAAACTGCCATGAATAACGATGGAGAGGTACTTAAGTTTACCCCTGCAGTTGGCTCTGGCAAACCAACATTAGCAAACAGCACCAAGCCAATGAATTTTGACCCTGCAACACCGGGAACTAAAGGCAATGCCATAACCAATGCCCCCGGCATTAAAGGTGCTGTGTCTGATGTTAATGCTCCTACAAACCTGGG
>JBIPNX010000152.1:0-5577 GCA_044378145.1 Flavobacteriales bacterium
GTACCTAAAAATTTTTAGGTACTTCAAGCTCATAATAACCGTACTCGTTAGTCACGGCTGATGTCATGCTTTTTTCATCGTACACCGATGTATTGGGCACTTTTTTACCACTGTTTTTATCGTACACATAACCGCTTACTGTTACTTTTTTGCCGGGCGTTTCGGCCTTGCTAAGTATGATGTATTTACCGCTTGCTTTGTACGCTACATTGTCATCAAGCATAAGTGCAAGTACTTCGCGAACGCTTTTATTGGTTGCTTTTACTGATACTATTTTATTGGTGTTTACAAGGCTTGGGCTGTACGAAAATGTAACCCCCGTTTGTGCGGCTATCTTGTCAAAAGCTACTGATAATGGCTGGTTGGTAATATTCAGGTTAATGTCGCGCTCCAGCAACGGGGTTTTAGACTGCCCCATAGCGAGTACAGAAAATACTAAACAAAAAAGAGCAAGTATGTACCTTTTCATTGTGTATTACCAGTTAGCAACCATCGCCATACAATATAATTTTACCGCCCTCTTTTTTCGATTTAAGGTTGAGTGTAGCGGTAATTATATCAATAATGGTATCTAAATCTTCGTTATTAAAATCAACCGTAATAAGGCAGTTTTTAAGGTTATCGTTTTCTAAAACTATGTTGCTGTCGTACACATTATTCAGCTGTGCAATAGCGGTTGCCAGTGTGGTACGTTTAAAGTTGAACAGCTTTGTTTTGTATGATAATGCATTGGGATTAGCCTCATTCTCCTGCTTAGTAAAGGCTTTGGTATTCCCATTGTACATACCGGTTTCGCCGGCTTTTAGGGTTAAGCCTTTATTATTGGTAGTATAAAAATCTACCACACCTGTTTCTACAACAACAGTAACCGTATTGGTAGCATCATCAGCTTTTACATTAAAGCCCGTACCAATATCTTTTACAAAAACATCATTTACCGAGACAACAAAAGGCTTTTCTTCGTTGTGCTTAACCTCAAAAAATGCTTCGCCTTTTAGTTTAACCGTGCGTTCCCCTTTGCTATTTTCTGTATATTTTAAATCCGATTTTTTATTTAGTAGAATAACGCTGCCATCAGGCAATGTGTCGGCCAGTGTGGTGTTTTGGGTTGTTACTGCATATTCATTTGCCGGAATATCTGTTCCTGCAAAATACTTGATAAATATGCCAATGCCAAGAAGTAATACTAAAGCGGCTGCGGCAGACCATGCAATTGCCGTTCGGCGGTTATTGCGCGCAGGCTGCATCATTGGTACTACATGGGCTTCTTCGCCTGCATCCATGCGCTGCTTAAGCTTAGCCCATGCAGCGTTAGTGTCAACCTCTACAAAAGGCATGGCTCCCAATACTTTTTTGCTTTGGGCAACATACAGGCGGTTCTCTTCCGATAAGGTTTCCCAGTCAGAGAGCTGCTGTACCTCTTGAGGGTCAGCTTCGCCCATTGCCACCTTGGCAATTAAAATATCAATATGTTCATTGTTATCTTCCAATGTGTGCCTATTGATTAAATATCAAAAACCAAATTAAAACGTGTAAATAGTCCTTCAACTTTTCGCGCATAAGCTTAAGCGCCTTGCCCATGTGGTTCTCTACCGTTTTTACAGATATACCTAACTCATCGGCAATCTCAGCATATTTTAAATTTCCAAAACGGCTCATTTTAAACACCACACCGCACTGCTCGGGTAGCTCGGCAATGGCATCATTAATAATAGCTTCCAACTCTTTGCCTTGTACAATATCGGTAGTGCTGTAGGTAGTATCGTTAGCGGTCGCTTTGTAGCTATCGGCATATAGTTGCCTAACCTTGCCCTGCTTAATTTTATTAAGGCTGCTGTTGTGTACCGCCTTATACAAATACGATTTTAACGTTGAGTTTACCTCAATGCTCTCGCGCTTTGTCCATAATGAGTAAAATACCTGTTGCACTATTTCTTCGGCTTCATCAATATCACCCAAAAACGAGTTGGCAAAACTGCACAGGCTTTGGTAGTAGCCTTTGAACATTTGCTCAAAAGCCCGCTCGTCGCCGTTGCGTATAGCTTGCCAGTCTTGTATACCGTTAGTGCTCAACCTTTAAATAGTGTTGGCACAAAGATATATTTTTAAGGCTATTCTGGTAGTAAGACACTTCAGGAAATAAATACCCCTACTGTGGGCGCAAAAATAATTTCTGTTAATTACTTAAAAAGCCTACACACAAAAAATTACTAACAAATATTATTTTTTACTTGACATACAGGTATGTTATTTTGTACCTTTGTAGTGTAATTGCAATTTACACCCGTGACACCGTCTTTATCTCGGTTATGATAAAACCAAAACAACCTACGCTGTACAGCAAACCAATTAACTGTTTACAATTATCAATTAACAGAATAAAACAAATAGAACCTGAGCTGAGTATTAAACCCACCCACTCCACTGAAAGACCGGTTAACTATTTACCTTATTTATCGCCTTGCGATGAATGTTGAAGTTTTGCCCAGGCGCTTGACAAGTTTCCCACCTTGTTGAGGGCTTGGGCTTTTATTCATTTTAATATATCCCCTCTTGAGAGGGGTGCCGAACGAAGTGAAGGCGGGGTGTGTATATTCAACTTGAACACACCTCCCCTCGGCATAGCCGAGGTACTCCTCTCCAGAGGAGATATTTGAGCGTGAAATTTTGTAAAATTTTATTACAGCCACGAGGGTTATAAGAGGTAATAGAATCTACTGACTACTGATTACCGACCCCTGACTACTAAAAAAACCGTACCTTTGCAAAATGGAATTTACAGGCACTACGGGAGAGGTTTATCAATCAGTAACTATAGCATCGCAACGCGAGAATACCAATAAAAAACCGGGAGTAATAATTACCAACGCTGTTTACAACGGGGTTAAGATTGAAACCAAATCGACCCAACTGGACAGGAAGCCCGGATACTATGCAGCCGAAAATGTTAAGGAGTTTTTAGAAGATACCAAAACGTACAATGTGGAAGTTATCTACTGTGATACCATGGCAAAAGCACTGAAAATAGCCGATGATATTTGCGCGGCTGTTCCGCCTAAAAAGCGCCGCAAAACGTTGGGCGAAGCAAGGTTGGGATTATAATTACAGTTTACCTTCGCTCTTAAGCCTGCGCTTTACATTGTTCCAGTAAACACGGCCATAGCCCACAAGAATTTCGTCGCCTGCCTTTATATTACGTGTGGCAACCATGCGTGGGCCGCCTTCCAGAATTTCTATTTTGCAGTTATTGCGTATACCCTCTTTACGGATTAAGCCAGCGGCATCGTTGGCATACATTGCGTGGCAAAAAATAGGCATAGAGTCTAGTATGCCATCGTTTACGGTTTCTACCAAAAACTGGTCTATACCTTCGTCGCAGCGGCGTAAGGCTTCGTCGTTATCAATATACTCGCCCATATAGGTACATACCCATTCGCCTTTTTTAATATCCTTATTGGTAAATAGGCCCCTGCCGGTAAAGTGTGAATCTTCGAGGTACAGGTACTTCTTTTCTTTCTCTATAATAGACTTGGAGTAATACAACTTCATGGGGGGCAAAAATAGATAATAGTTGGTAGTTATAGGTTATGGGTTATAAGTTATTGCATGAAATTATCATTACTCATACTTAATACCCGTAAAATATGCGCTACAAACTAGTCTTCCTCTTCTTCAGGTTGATACTCCCGTTCTAATGGCAATGAGAAGCTGAAGGTTGTGCCCTTGCCTACCTCGCTATTGGCCCAAATACGGCCGCCGTGGGCTTCTACAATCTTTTTAACAATGGCTAAACCAAGGCCGGTACTTTTTTCGCCCTCGGTACTTTTAACCGATGTTTTTTGAAATGCGTTGAAGATGGTTGGCAACTCATCAGAAGGTATGCCTTGCCCCTGGTCGGCAATATGTACTATGGCATTTTCGCCGTCAAGTTCGTTAGTTACGGTAACTGTAGTGCCTTGCGAAGAGAATTTAACTGCATTGGTAAGGATGTTGTTTACCACCTGCGATATGTGCATAGGGTCGCACTCAAGGCTTATTGTACCTTCGTAAGGTTTAAAGTTGAACACTATGTTTTTGCGCTGTGCATGTGGGTTTGCAAGGCTTATCTGCTCGCGCAGGAACTCAGAAAAATCAACTTCCTGGTGATTAAGCTTAAGTTCGCCGGCTTCTATTTTAGATATATCAAGCAGGTTGTCTACCAGCCTTAATAAAAACCCTGACGACTTATTTATGATTGAAAGGTATTCTTTTTGTTCGTCATCAATTTTGCCTTCCAACTCATCAATAAGGTAATCGCTAAACATTTTGATATGGCCTAGCGGGCCGCGTAAATCGTGAGCTGCTACACCTAAGTAATAGTTTTTTTCAGAGTTAGTTTTTTGCAGCTCGGAGTTTTTGCGGTTAAGTTCGGCCTGTGTTTCGAACATTCGTAACACAGCTGAAACCTTAGCACGGGTAAACTCAATATCAAGCGGCTTGTATAGGTAATCTACCGCACCACCCTTAAGGGCCTTTACTACAAATGAGATGTCTTTATTAATAGCCGTAACAAAAATGATGGGTATATCTTTGGTCTTTTTGTTATCCTGCAAAACCCTGGCTACTTCAAAACCATCCATACCGGGCATTTGCACATCCAGCAGGATTAAGGACAATGATTCAGTGTAAGCAATACGCAAGGCTTCGTTGCCATTTGATGCTGACAATATTTCGCAATTATCTGCGCTTAACATACTCTCCAACGCGAATATATTTTCCGGTTTATCGTCAACAACCAGTATTTTGTGCTTAAACATATATAATCAATTAATTAAGGGGTTCCGGTACAAATATAAACACAAAGCTTAAACAGCAACAGCCCTGTTTAAATTTAGCCATTTGGCTATACACTCTATCAACACTTTCTTGCTTACAGGCTTGGGTAAATAATCAGATGCCCCGGCACGTTTGCAAATCTCATCGTCGCCTACCATGGCGTTAGCAGTAACTGCAATTATGGGCAGGTCAAGAAGCTTAAGGTCTTTACGAATACTCTTCATAGCATCGTAACCATCCATTATAGGCATCATAATATCCATAAGCACAATGTCAATATCGGTATGTTCCTGTAGCTTATCCAGGGCTTCCTGTCCATTGTTGGCTATTACTATCTTGGGTTGATAATCGTCTAAAATTGATGTAAGGGAGAATATGTTACGCATATCATCATCTACTACCAATATTTTATAGGCTGCCAGGTTTAGGACCGAATTATCTGCCAAAGCTTTATCTGCTTCGGTTATAACAACTGCAGGCACCATAGCCAGTTTGTTTGCTTCTTCAGCCTTGGGTTCACCTACATTAAAAACAGGTGCTACCGGTTGCTGCATTGCAACAGGAACTTTGCTTGCCTCCAAAGGAATAAATAACCTGAAGGTGCTGCCTTTACCAACGGTGCTTTCCAGTGTCATAACACCTCCTAAAAGGTTTGAAAGCTCTTTGCTGATAGAAAGACCTAAGCCTGTGCCACCAAATTTGCGGCTGGTAGAACCATCAGCCTGGCGGAAAGGCTCAAAAATAAGCTGCTGCTTTTCTTCC
>JBIPNX010000153.1:0-5576 GCA_044378145.1 Flavobacteriales bacterium
CCTTTACAACCACTATGGGCCATAACCACCATCATCATAATCACGGGCACGACCATCACCATGGCGAAGCTAATATAAGTTTTGCGTTTTGGCTGAACACTGCTTTTGCAATAATTGAGTTAGTGGGTGGTTACTTAACCAACAGCGTTGCTATTATGAGCGATGCGCTGCATGATTTTGGCGATAGTTTTTCGTTAGGCATATCGTGGTATTTTCAACGCGTATCAAAGAAAAAACGCGATGAGAAATACTCGTACGGATATAAACGATTTTCGTTACTCGGCGCTTTTGTAAACTCCATAGTACTTACCGTAGGCTCTGTTATTATTATTGAAGAATCAATCCGCCGCGTATTAAGTCCTGAGCAGCCCAATGCTACCGGTATGATATGGCTGGCTGTGCTGGGTATTGCAGCCAACGGCCTTGCAATGTTGCGTCTAAAAAAGGGTACAAGCATTAACGAGCGGGTAGTATATCTTCATTTTATAGAAGATGTGTTGGGCTGGGTTGCTGTGTTAATCGGTGCCATTGTAATGAAGTTTTATACCGTGCCCGTTTTAGACCCTATCCTGTCTATAGCTATTGCAGCTTATATATTGTTAAACGTATACCGCAATATTAAAGAGTCGCTGAAGATTGTGTTGCAGGCAATGCCCGAGAGTGTTTCGGAAGAAAAGATTAAAGAAGCCGTATTAAAATACCCAGAGGTTATATCGGTACACGATATCCATATATGGACCATGGACGGGGAATACAATGTCCTCTCCATGCATATTGTGGTAAGTCCTGAAAAAGCCATTGGCGAACTGGAAGACCTGAAACACAAGATTAAGCACGCCATGGATCACCTGGATATTAGCCACACTACCATAGAGATGGAAACTGACCAGGCACATTGCGAGCAGGTGGATTGTTAATGTCTGAACAGGATTTTTAAGATAAAAGGATTAACATGATAATATAGCCCACGGTTTCAACCGTGAGTGTTCATATCAATATCAAACAACCCGTAGTGCACATAATTAAATTCTGCATTTTGCATTATCAATTATGAATTAATCCGTGGGCCGCTACATTTTAAATAAAACCTTTTACAGTTTACTGGTGCTATGGGGCGTGGCTACGGTTGTGTTCTTTTTATTCAACTTGCAGCCGGGCGACCCGGCCCGAATGGTGGCAGGTCAAAGGGCCGATGAAAAATCGTTAGCCGCTATCCGCAAAGACTTAGGCCTTAACCAGCCCCTTTTAAAGCGCTACCTTTTTTACCTGAACGATTTATCGCCAATTTCTATAAACGAGATGGAAGATAAAGACAGCGGGGCTTTTTTGCAATCGGAGAGTTATGTGAAAGTGTTGCCCTTGGGCAGCAAGGCTTTGGTGCTTAAGCAACCCTACCTACGACGCTCCTTTCAGTCGCGCCGCCCTGTGGGCGATGTTATTGCCGATGCTATGCCTGCCACAGCAGCCCTAGCGTTAGCCGCCATAATATTCGCAACTATTGTAGGCATATTCTTAGGCATTGTATCAGCCTTGTTTAAAGATAAGTGGCTGGACAGGCTTATCCTGTTTATGGCATCGCTGGGTACTGCGGGCCCGTCATTCTTTGTGGGCATTATAGTAGCATGGCTGTTTGGCTTTGTGTTGAGCAATTACACAGGCCTTAATACCACCGGTAATTTATATAGCATAGATCCGTTCGATGGCAAGTACCTCGACCTTAAAAATATTATACTTCCTGCGCTAACGTTGGGTATCCGCCCATTGGCTATTATAACCCAACTGGCACGTAACGCTATGTTAGAAACACTGGGTATGGACTACATCCGCACCGCTAAAGCCAAAGGCTTAAAGTTTGGCAAGATACTATGGACGCATGCCCTGCAAAACTCATTGAACCCACTGGTAACAGCCATATCGGGCTGGTTTGCAGGTATGATGGCCGGAGCTGTGTTTATTGAATATATTTTCGGGTGGCGCGGCATCGGTAACGAGCTGGTAGAAGCCCTCTCTAAATATGACCTACCCGTAGTAATGGGCGCGGTATTGGTTATAGCCTCAGTATTTGTAATAGTCAACCTGTTGGTTGATATTATTTACGGCCTTATAGACCCGCGGATTAGGGTAAAATAAAAGCCCCACATTTCTGCAGGGCTCTATAATCTTTATTAATCTTTTCTAATCGCTATTAATCTGCGGTTCAGACTTATTAATGGTGATGTCCACCTGGACCATGAACGTGTCCGTGGGCTAATTCTTCTTCAGAAGCTTCGCGCACTTCAACTACAGTACCGGTAAAATGTAAGTTTTTACCAGCCAGTTCGTGGTTAAAGTCCATAGTAATTTCTTCAGGGCTGATGCTAACCACTTTAGCCATATAGCGGTAACCTTCGTTATCGGTCATTGGTATACGGTTGCCTTCAAAAACAACTTCGGTGTCAAGTTCTTCACCTTCCGGTGCAAATACCGATTTAGGAAGTTTAACAATGTTTTCGTCGCTGGCTAAGCCATAGCCGTTTTCAGGCGATATCATAAAGTCAAAAGAATCTCCAACTGTTTTGCCCGAAAGGTTTTCTTCAAATTCAGGTAACAGATTGCCTGCTCCGAAAAGAAAAACAAGCGGGCTTTCTTTGGTTGTTTTTTCAACAAAAGATTTGTTTGCAGGGTCGTTATCAAACGTACTTAAAGAGTAGTCTACACCAACCACTGTGTTTGGTCCTATTTGCATGGTAAGGATATTGTTTATTTAATTTTTATATTGAACAAAGGTAGCATATTTTTACCGCTTGCAGCTTAGAATTAATTTTCAGCACAAGATTTGTAACACCACATGTATGAAAAAGGTTGGACTGACTATATTATTTGTCTCATTTTTAACCCTTATTAATGCCCAGGCGTTGTTTGATGGCGGCACAGGCTTTACTAGAGCCGACTCGCTTAGAGGAACATTAACCCCTTTGCGTACCTGCTACGATGTGGTGTTTTACGACCTGTATGTGGACATTAACCACAAGGACCAATCGCTGATCGGAAACAATACAATTGTATTTAAAACCATGGCCGATTTTGAACAGTTGCAGGTTGATTTAAGCAGCAAGCTGGAGATAGATAGCATTGTCTACAATAAAAAGCAATTAAAATATACCCGCGAGTTTAATGCAGTGTTTATCAAATTCCCCGCAACAGTTAAAAAGGGTGGGGTAGAGCGCATTAAAATTTACTACCATGGCTTCCCAACCGTAGCTAAAATGGCACCTTGGGATGGTGGCCTGGTGTTTAGTGTAGATAAAGACGGTAAACCCTGGCTAGCTGTTGCCTGCGAAGGTATTGGCGCCAGCGCCTGGTGGCCTTGTAAAGACCATTTAAGCGACGAACCCGATAGCATGGCAATAAGCGGTCCTGCACCCAAAGGTTTGCAGTTTATTTCTAACGGGCGTTTACGAAAATCGTATAACCTGAAAGACGGTCGCGAGGTTAACTCGTGGTTTGTATCTTACCCTATAAACAGCTACAACGCTACCTATTATATAGGCAACTACGAAAATTTTAGCGATACCTACACCAGTCCCACAGGTAAAAAGCTGGACCTTGACTACTACGTAATGCCTTATAATATAGATAAAGCCAGAAAGCAGTTTGAGGAAGTTAAGCCTATGATGAAATGCTTTGAGCAGTATTTTGGCCCTTACCCTTTCTGGAAAGATGGTTACAAGCTGGTAGAGTCGCCATACCTGGGTATGGAACACCAAAGCGCTATTGCTTATGGCAACGATTATAAAAACGGTTATGCAGGAATTGACTTCTCAGGCTATGGCTTGCAGTACGATTTTATCATCATTCATGAGTCGGGACACGAGTGGTGGGGCAATAACATCACCATGGCCGATATGGCTGATATGTGGATTAGCGAAGGCTTTTGTACATACTCTGAAGTAGTGTATGTAGAATGCCGCTACGGCCCCAAAGACGCGTTGAAATATATCAACTACAAAAAGAAATCGGTAGAGAATGACAGGCCCGTAATTGGTGCTTACGGGGTAAACAATGAAGGCTCAGGCGATATGTACAACAAAGGTGCGTTAATGATACATACCTTGCGTGCGGTTATAAATAACGATAAGCTGTTCTTCGATATCCTCTTAGGCCTGCAAAAAGACTTTTCCCTTAAACAGGTTACGACAGATGATATTGTAAACTACTACAATACCAAGACCGGATTAAACCTGACTCCGATATTCAACCAGTATTTAAAATACACAGCTATACCTGCGTTTGAGTACACCCTTAAAACCAGCGGCGACAAAACACAATTTATGTACCGTTGGAAAGCCGATGTAAAAGACTTTGCCATGCCAGTAGATGTTTTTGTTGCTTATGGCGGCAAAGAAGCACCCCGCCGCATAACCCCAACTACCGATTGGCAAACCATGGTATTAATGGGCGAAGGTATCGCACCTACTATAAAGGTAGATACCGACCATTACTACATTAAAGTATCTAAACCGGAATAATTATCATCCTCCCTCACAAGGGAGAGGGTTAGGGGAGAGGTGTAAATTAAATTATTGTTAACTCTAAAATTATTTTCAACTTCTTGCGTTTTTGGTCTATAATTTGCTGATATTTAGGCAGTCCAATTTTTTACTCTCCAGTCCATGCAAAAGTACTTTTACCTGATGGTTTTTACCATGATGGTTGCCGCAGGCGTATCGGCCCAACAAACGTTTAACCCCGACAGCATTACCATAGTGCGTGATAAATGGGGAGTTCCGCATATTTATGGTAAAACAGATGCTGACGTAGCTTACGGCTTAGCCTGGTCCAATGCCGAAGATAATTTTGAAGATATGCAGCATAATTTGCTGCAGGGGCTTGGCCGCTTAGGTATGGCTAAAGGCAAAGAAGGTGCTATCCGTGATTACCTTGCTTATTCAATACGTGTAAAAGATATTGTTGATGCACGTTACGAAACCGACATTACGCCAGAGTTTAAGCGCTACCTGCAAGGCTATGCTGCCGGCATAAATGCTTACGCTAAAGCCCACCCTAAAGAGGTTATATATAAAAAGGTATTCCCTATTGGGCCAAAAGACATCCTTACAAACTTTACCTTTACCAACTCGCTTATATCGTTTGTACACCACCCTATACAAAAAATTATTGCCGGGAAGTATGACGAAGAGAGTGTGCCCTGGGGTTCTAACGGCTTTGCTTTTAAATCAACCAAAACTACTGATGGGTCTACGTATTTAGCATGTAACCCTCACCAACCTTTTGAAGGTCAAATGTCGTTTTACGAAGCACACCTTTGCAGCGACGAGGGTATGAATGTACTTGGGGCTTTGTTTCCCGGAGGCAGCAGTGTGTTTATTGGTTCTAACGAAAACCTTGGCTGGACCCACACCTTTAATGGCTTAGACCTTGTAGATACCTACAAACTAAAAATGCATCCTAAGAAAAAGTATTACTATGAGTACGACGGCAAGTGGGAAAAACTGGATGTTCGCACGGCATGGCTTAAGGTTAAGATAAAAGGGTTTGTTATATCAGTGCCTAAAAAAACGTATTGGAGCAAATAC
>JBIPNX010000478.1:0-4998 GCA_044378145.1 Flavobacteriales bacterium
GGCGGGGCGGCCGTGTCCGTGTACTCGTGCTTGGAGTAGCGCACGACGGCGGGGCTGAAGGCGGTGATTGTGCAGCAGATGCTCCCGTCGTCGAGCTGCGCAAAGGGGCAGACGGAGCCGACCGTGTCCGGGGTGCACTCGTGGCAAGCCCCGCAGAGGAGGCACCCTGCGCGATGGACATCGTACCGCTCCCACCGATGGTCTGCGCAGGCGACCGCCCGAAACGGGCCACGGACCGTGTGCCAGACGTGATGCATCGCGAAAATGTAATGGGAACAGGGCGCCCCGACCCGACCGAGGGGGTCGGAGGCTAAAAAGAACGAGCCTCGGGCTCGTCGTGCGAGTCCTCCGATGAAGAGGCCTCCATGTGACGCAGGGCCGTCTCCTCCATGCGGGCCGTCTCTTCTGCCCAGCCGTCGGGGGGCGGGACGTTGTAGGCGATCTGATTGTGATAGGCGACGGCGACACTGACCGCCAGCCGCAGATCCTGCGGCCCCAGCGGGATCGACTGATTCTCGACCTGCAAAAAGAGTGGGGCGCCATTGCGGTGCAGGCGATACACGACACCCCACATCTGCTCAGGGTAATAGAGCCGCGTGGAACTCATTCGAATGGGGCGGGGTTTTGCACCGAAAAGGATGCGCATCCTCCACTCGCCGCGGATTTTGCGTGGGCTGACCACCGGGGCCCGCCCCCCCGTGGAGATCGGCACGCTCTTTTTAGGGCATGTCGAGGATGGGTTCGTGGCGATGGCTCTCAACGAAGGCGGCGACCGTGGCGAGGACGTGGCCCTTTCCGACGACGAAGAGGCCGTGCATGCGCACGATGGAGGGCTCCATCTCAGCACCCAGGGTGCAGCAGAGCGATTTGAAGGTCTCCGAGTCCGACCGATTGTCGAGCCAGGTCCGAGTGAAGCAGCGGATGACGTACTCCATCTTGTTGCAGTACCAGAGCAACATGAAGAAGAAGCAGAAGCGATGGTCGACATACACGTGGGCGTTGCCCTTATGGGTCTTGGAGAGGTCCAGGCACTTGAGGCAGCGCCGGCCCGTGATGGTGCACACGGCACACCCCGCGTTGAGGCGTATCGGGGGCTGGGCGCTCATCATGACACCCCTGCAGATGTCCCCCAGGCGATTGGGGGTGGCCGGGATCGCCACGACGGCCGCATGGATCTCACGAATCTGAGACTGGACGACCTGCAGGTGCTGGCCCATGACGACGGCCCAGGGGTCCCCCGCCTCCTTACACTTGGACAGATGCTTGCGATAGGCGCCGTTGCCCACGACGTCGTAGGCCTTGGCCAAGAAGAAGCCCCTGAATTCATCCAAGGTGCAGGCTGCCATCGGATTCGCTGCGTCGCTGGTGGAGCCCGAGAGCCCCGGAAGGTTCGGCACATCTTTTTAGGCCTCCATGTCGTCGCAGGTCTGGAAGGCGATCATCTCGAGGCGGCCCGACCCCGTGGGAGAGTAGACGACGGTCGCGCGGTCGTCGCGCTCGGAGTAGACCTCGGCGTCGCACTTGGCCACCGTGCCGCCCTGCGCGCGCACCGGGAGCATGCGAGGGTCGTGGAAGAAGCGATTCTCAACGGCCTGGCGCAGCGTGGGACCCTGGAGGGTGCGGCTCTGAGGGCAGACGGTGCTGGCCACCCTGACCCAGCGGACCGCCCCGTTCTGCAGCCACGGCATCTTGGTGACGTGCAAGGCGTCGAATTCGACGGCGTGGGCGGCGAGCCTGCTCTGCTGCGTTCCGCCGCGGCCGACGTGCATGGCGACCCAATCGCGGAAGCGGAAGCCGTTTTCTGCGACCTGCCTCTCGGCGTAGCGAGGGTCGATGCCCTCCTCCTTCCAGGGCAGGGATTCGCCCATGCGGCACGCGTTGATCTTGAGGGGAGGGGCCAGGACGAAGCAGGCCAGCGACTCGGCGAGGGTGGTGGAGACGACCGGGGTGGTCTGGCGCGCCACCTCAGCCGAGGCCTCACGGGGCTCGACGCGCGCGAGGGCCATGTTGCAGGGGTGCCCGCGCATGTCCGTGGCCGCGAAGGCGCGGATGGCCCCCCGCAGGTCGTTCTCGGTGGCGCCGACCGGGCAGACCCCGCTCCCGCCGACGGCGCGCTGCTGGAGCTTGGAGTTGAGCAGGAGCTTGGGGAGGTGGTGCTGGGAGTGGCTGGCGGGATCCACATCGGCCGCCTCGCCGACGAAGATCACGGCCCTGGGGGGGATGTCGACGCGCCAGAAGAGGAGCGCGAGGGGCTGGTGGTAGTGCTCGGTGCTGACGGGGGGCTGCGCGCCCTCGAGGGTGTGCGCGAAGCTGAGATACTCCGGGTCCAGGGGGGCCACGGGCATGCAGGAGAGCACCCCCGCCCTGTCGGAGCAGGCCTCAACGCAGCCCACGAGGCGCGACGGGGCGTCGCCCTGGAGGCAGGCGCAGGCGAGCCCCGGGTACAGCATGCCCAGCGCGACCTCGGGGGACGTGAAGATCTCACCGACCCGCCAGAGGACGTCCTGCACGCGGTGGGAGGTCTGCGTGTACATGAAGTCCCGGGCGAAGCAGGGGGTGTGGGTGTGGACCTCCGAATCCGCGACGGGCTCGACGTGGCTGAGGCGGGTCTCGGCGAAGCGCAGCGTAGGGGCGCGCCAGCCGGCGCCGCGCGGGGGGGCCTCGAGCTGCAGGGTGAGCGCCCGGAAGCCCCAGGTGCCCTTCTTGGGGCGGACGAGGGGGGCCAGGAGGAGGCTGGGGGGCATGGCATCCTCGATGGCCGCGCCCAGGCCCCTCCAGGCGGCGTGATTGGCCTCATGCATCGAGCCCCCGAAGGTGCGCGGGAAGGCGGCCAGGGCCGGGTCCAGGCGCATGTCGCGGGGGGCCGCGGTCCGCCCGTTGGATTTGATGCGGGTGAGGACGGCGATGCGATCGAGCGTGCCCGCAAGGAGATGGGCGGCGCCGGACTGATCGCAGGGCCAGTGCGCGGCCAGGGCGTCGAGGTCGGACCGCCGGCAGGTCTCGGGGCGAGGGACGGTGGCGAGGCACCTGGCGAAGCACTGGGCGAGGGGCGTGTGGTGGACCTCGGGCGGCAGCCAGTGGAAGACGGAGGGCATGTGCTGGGCGGCGAGGACCAGCGGGAAGAAGAGGCCGGAATCCCGCCAGAGAGGGAAGCCCGCAAGCCACGAGGCGTAGGTGAGCTCCGGGGAGCCGGCCATCCAGGCGCAGACATCCACGTCGTACTCGCGGCAATCCTGGAAGTGCATGCCCAGCAGCATCCGGGTCAGGTCCCTGTCGGTGCAGATGAGATGTCTGTGGGCCTCGAAGATGGCCTCCCGCGTCGTCTCCACACCCCTGCCCACGCGGAACTGCTCGATGGTGGACCCGAGGGCGGCGCGCACGGGCTCGCTGACCGGCGCGAGCGGGGCTACGAGAGGGGAGAGCCACTCGAGGCCCATGACGCAGGTCGCCGGGTCGCCGGCGAGGAAGGGGTTGGAGGCGCACATCTCCCCCAGGAGCTGGGTGTACTGGAACGCGACGCGCAGGCTGTTGAGGTGCTGCCACTGGTTGCCGACGGGGGTCTCCGGGGCGCCGTGGGGGGCGTTGTTTCCCGGCACCGACCAGGGGGCCAAGCCCGGGGGCGCGTCGGCCGTGATGGCGTGGAGCAGCGCCTCCAGCGCGGCCTCCCGGGCGCGATTGTCGCCGAGGTCGATGGTGGGGCGCGGGGCTGAGGACACGAGCATGGCGCACGGGCGCGCGCGAGTCTTTAAATAGCCCGGATGCTATTTATGTGAACGGGTGCCTCGCGGGAGGATGGCGCCGAGACTGGGCGCGATGCTATGCGTTTGGTGGATCTCACAGGCCGCCGTGGCCCGCGCGGCAGACCCGGGGCTGTGCTGCTCGGGGTCTGCCCCCCAAAGGTGCGTGTGCTGCCAAGGGTACGCGTGGGACACCGTGGAGAAGCGCTGCGCGCCGTGTCCACCCGGCTTCTTTTGCGTCGGCGGGGTGGGGGCTGCCGCCGCGTGCCCCGATTGGACGTTCAGCAGCGGGGTCGGCGCGACCGCATGCACCCCATGGGGTCCGGCGCAGTGCCCCGTGGCCCAATACACCAGCCGATGGCGGAGCTCTACGACCGACAGGGTGTGCACCCCATGCATGAGCGCGTGCCCCAGCGGCAGGTACATGCAGGCCCCGTGCAGCGGATCGACCACCGTGGACACCACCGTGTGCAGCTCCTGCCGCGTTTGTCTCGCCGGGACGTACCAGAGCCCCCCGTGCGACGGTCGGCAGGCCTACGATTCGTACTGCTTTCTGTGCAGCGACGGGGGCTGCCCGAGCGGGCAGTGGCGGGGGGCGTGCTCGGCCCTGGCAAACGGGGACTGCCGCGTGTGCGCCGCGTGCCCTAGCGGTTTCTACAACCATGGATGTGGGTCGAACTCCAACGGGACCTGCCGACGGTGCTCGGCCTGCGAGGCAGGCACTTTGCAATCGGCGGGGTGCGGGAGGCTGACCGACACGGTGTGCGTGGGCGCGCCGTGCAATTCGACGGTCGGATGCGGCCCCCTCTTCTGCTCCTACAGCGTGATCGACACGCCGAACTGCACGCTGCGCTGGACCGACGTGACATCCCAGACGTTTCTGTGCAGGACCTCGCCGACCCAGGGCAAGTGCCAGAAGTGTCCCGAGGGGTGGACCGCGTCGGGCGCGTACTGCGTGGAGTGCGAGCTGGGGAGATCATGCGACGTGGCCGGGGTCGCCCTGTGCGAGGGGCAGTGCGCGAGTGGTGCGTCACCGACGTGCGACCCGTCGACGGGGTATGTCAGCTGCCGCGAATGCGCGTCGAACTCGACCAGGCTCAGGCTGCAGAATCGGGTGCTGACCCGAGGGGGCGTGCTTGACGCGCCGCATCTGTGCGAGGCCTACTTCCGGTGCGAGGTCGGGTACTACCTGACGAGCTCGTCGGACAAGACGCAGCTGGCCTGCGGGCCCTGCTTCTTCCCAGAGAACGTGCAGGCGGGA
>JBIPNX010000154.1:0-5569 GCA_044378145.1 Flavobacteriales bacterium
CCGCCCCGTGTTTAATACCGTTGCCGATGCTGTTAAAGCAACAGGCGCTAATGTGTCTATCATATTTGTACCACCTGCCTTTGCTGCCGATGGTATTATGGAAGCCGCCGATGCCGGTATTGAAGTGATTGTATGTATAACAGAGGGCATTCCTACCAAGGATATGATTGCCGCTAAAGAATATTTAGTTGGCCGTAACAGCCGCCTGATAGGCCCTAACTGCCCGGGTGTTATTACTGCTGATGAAGCAAAGGTTGGTATTATGCCTGGCTTTGTTTTCAAAAAAGGTACTATAGGTATTGTTTCTAAGTCGGGTACGCTTACTTACGAAGCGGCAGACCAGATTGTAAAGGCCGGTATGGGTATTACCACCGCTATTGGCATTGGTGGCGACCCTATCATTGGCACTACTACCCGCGAAGCTGTTGAACTATTCATGAACGACCCGGAAACGGAAGGCATTGTAATGATTGGTGAAATTGGCGGCGGAATGGAAGCGGAAGCTGCCCGTTGGATTAAAGAATTCGGTACTAAACCGGTTGTAGGCTTTATAGCAGGACAAACTGCCCCTCCGGGACGCCGTATGGGTCACGCAGGTGCCATTGTAGGGGGTGCAGATGATACTGCAGAGGCTAAAATGCGTATCATGCGCGAGTGTGGTATCACCGTGGTTGAATCGCCCGCCGTTATTGGCAAAACCATGGCCGAAGTGCTTGGTAAAGTGGTGGCATAACGCCAATTTAGATATTTTCAAAATACGATAGAGAAGGGGCTGGTTATCAGCCCCTTCTGCTGTTATAAACAGGTGTTTAGTTGATAGACGATGAACAAAGTTCAAAAAAGGGGTGTTGTTCTGCCTATAACTTTGCATCAAACATAAAACTAGAATCTTATGAAAAAGACAGTATTGATTTTGATGACAGCGGCTTTAGCCTTTAGTGCTAAAGCACAGACTACTACAACTCCTGAAAGGTTAAAGCCCGTAGCGGGTACCTGGGGATTGGGATTTTCATTAAATGGATTAGCAAATATAGGCTCGGGCAACTGGCAAACTACCGGGCTAGAGTCGGTTGTAATTAACGATCCATACGGTATTATTCCACAAAACACAACCATTGGCAGCCTATTGCCACAAGAAATGCTATTTGCCCGTTATTACTTTACTGATAAGTTGGCACTGCGCGTTGCGTTTGGCTTAAATTCATTAGGAACAAAAACTACTGGAGAAGATACAGCACAAGGTGGTATTTACCAAATTACTGAAAATAAATTATCAGCCTTTTCTTTTGGAATTGGCGGCGGTGTAGAGTACCATTGTGCCGATAACTCGCGCCGTATTGACCCCTATTTTGGCGGCCAGCTAAACTTTGGTATGATTGGGCCTATAAACATACCTATAACTATACCTACCAAGACCAGCCTGTTTTCACACAAGATATTGAAACCAAATGGAAAGGTGGCACATCATTCTCTTTAGATGCTGTTGTAGGGGCTAATGTTTTTATTGCCAAAAATTTTGCTTTGGGTGTAGAGTCTAACTTAGGCTGGGGCACAGTAGGCTTTGGCGGTGAGTATACCCAGAATGCAGTTTTTAAACAGGGCAATACAATAAGTGAAACAAATACACGCGGTGTGCTAAAAAACCGTACATCAGGCTTTAGGGTTGGCTCTGCCAGCACTATCCGCTTGGCATTTTATTTTTAGATAGCTAACAGATTAAAAATAATTAGCCCTGCCGTTTGGTGGGGCTTTTTTATGCCTAATTTAATAGCATGAAAGACACCTGGGGACCAAGGCTTATAGCCATAGCCGTTGTTATTGCAGCTTACTTGTTAGCTCATGCCTATGGCACAAAGGGCAAAACGCCTGATACTATTACTGTAACGGGTTTAGGTGAGAAGAACTTCTCATCAGACCTGGTAGTATGGAGCGCCAACTTTGAGGAAGAAGATGTAGACCTTAAAACAGCATACGCCAAGCTGGAGAATGCCCGTAAAATGGTTAAAGAGTACCTGCTTTCTAAAGGCGTTAAGGATACTGAGATTGTATTTGAATCGGTGAATACTACCGTTAAAAAGAAGTACATCAAAAATGACTACGGTAACTTGGTATTGGATGATAACAGCTTTGATGGTTATAAACTAAGCCAGTCTGTAGTAATAGAATCTAAGAATGTAAACCAGATAGAAGTGTTGGCACGTGAGGTTACTGAGCTGCTTAATAAAGGCGTTAAACTGCAATCATTCAGCCCACGGTATTACTATACTAAACTGGCTGATTTAAAGGTAGAACTACTATCATCTGCTGCCGATGATGCCCGCATACGTGCCGAAAAGATTGCCGATAAATCGGGAGAGAAACTAGGTGGTCTTAAAGAATCAAGCATGGGTGTGTTCCAGATTACCGGGCAAAATTCTGATGAGGAATACTCTTGGGGCGGGGCTTTCAATACTTCATCCAAACAAAAATCAGCTACAATAACTGTTAAGTCGGAATTCTACATTAAATAGAATCTTAAAATCAGGATAATCTTAATTAATCTGCGGTTCAGACAATTTACACCAACTCCGGCTCGCGCTTTTCCTGCTTTTTAGGAGCGCCTTTTACTAAGCCTTGTTCAGCTAATTTTTCTTCTGTGCTAGGAACACGAGATTTTACTTCCTCAAAAGTCTTATCGTAGTCTTTGTGGTTGGTGCCTAGCAAGCGGTCCCAGATATTAAAATACAGCCCATAGTTGCAGTTTACCTTGCTATGGTGCATGTTGTGGTGGGTAGATGTGTTGGCCCATTTAGTAAGCTTACCGGTAGTAAAACCTTTAGGGAACATTTCAAAACCCAAGTGCCCTATTACGTTTAGCGTTATTTGAAACAGGCCCATAGTTAATAATGCTATAGGGTGTAACGGTACTAAAAACACAGCCATAGGAACAAATAAAAACTGTACAACGGCTTCTATCGGGTGGAAAGAGAACGCAGCCCATGGGGTAGGGTCGGTGCTTTTGTGGTGTATTTTATGCACGATTGGGAAAATAGCCTTGTGGTGCATGGCACGGTGCGTTACATAAAAGTAAAAGTCGTGCCAAAAGATAAGCCCAATAGTGCTAAGAACTAGGTATAACCAGCCCCTTTCGGCAATATCGGTATACAGTGGCGAGTAGCCTTGCTTAACAAAGTAGAATGCAATAGAACCACATACACTAATAATGATAAGACTTATTACTGACCAGAATATCTCGTGCTTAATCTTAGCCTTTTGCGGGGTACGCAATTGGATTTTTTTATAAAACCAGGCACGGCGTTTCCATAAATAAAAAACAGAATACATAATGCCTGCAGCCACTATGTATCTAATAAAATGTGATGTTAACGATTTACCCAGTATGGACAAAAAAGCATCAATATCTATGGCTAGCAACATATTATTCTACGTAATTAATTAAGGCTACGGCATATGCGGCAACACCTTCTTCGCGGCCTACAAAACCCATTGTTTCGTTGGTAGTGGCTTTAATAGAAATATCATCAACCGTTACACCTAAAATAGGGGCAAGGGCTTGTTTCATATCATCAATATGCGGGTTGATTTTGGGCTCTTCGATAACCAACGTAGAGTCTACATTGCCTACCACAAAGCCACGCTCGCCAATAAGCTTAACAGTTTCTGCCAATAGCAGCTTGCTGTCTATTCCTCTAAAGCGTTCGTCGGTATTAGGAAAGTGAAACCCTATATCGCGCATTCCGGCAGCACCTAAAAGGGCATCGCAAATAGCATGAATAAGGGCATCTGCATCAGAATGGCCGGTAAGCCCCTTGCTGTGTTCAAGCTTAATGCCACCCAGCCAAAGTTCTTTTCCCTCGGCTAATTGGTGCACATCGTAGCCCATGCCCACCCGTATCTTCATTAGTCTTTGTCTTTGTTTTGGGCTTTGAAAGAGTCAAAGTCAAAATGCAGGGTAAAACGTAATGTGTTCTCTAACGGGTTGCGTTGCTGGGTAGCAATAAGGTAGGCAAAGTCTAACCCAAATACGCTGTAACGTAAGCCGGCTCCTAAGGTAAAGTACTGGCGGTTGCCTTTGGTACGTGGCTCGTGAAAGTAACCTGCACGAACAGCAAACTGGTTATCGTACCAATATTCAATACCTATAGAGTAGTTAATCTCTTTTAGTTCTTCTTTAAAACCGCCCGGAGCGTCGGCAAACGATGTAAACATACCGTTTACTAAGCCACGGTTAGGGTCTTTACCTTTAGCAATAACGTAGTTACCGTTTTGGTCTTTAATAGGTTGGCCTGTAGAGTCATCAACCGCGTAAATAGGAGGGGTTGGAACCATCAGTTTATTAAAGTCAACCAATAAGGCAAGGCTGTTATAATCGTCTAAGTTTATTTTGAATTGGTTACCCCAACGTAGGTTGATAGGGATAAAGTCCCTGCGGCCCGATTCGGTATACGATATTTTAGAACCAATATTTGAGAAAACAATGCCTGTTGAGTATTCTGCATCTTTACCACCCACCTCTAATTCGTCGTTACGGTAGTAAACGCTAATGTCAGCAGCAACAGACTGTCCGGCTTTAGTGCCTTGACCATCGTACAGGCTAATACCGCCTGTAAGGTTAGAGTAGATATAGCGTAAAGCTAAACCACCACTCCAACGGTCAGAGAATTTACGTGCATAACCTAAGTCTAAAGCAAACTCATTTGGCTTAAACTGGCCAATGGTATTACCAACAATATCGGTAAACGTAATATCACCTAAAGAAAAGTAACGCAACGAAGCTGAAATAGCCTGGTCGCCTTTTAGCTTATTATAAAAACTTAAGTAAGCAAGGTTAATGTCTGGTACCAAAGCACGTAACCATGGGGTATATGAAACCGAGAAACCGGCTTTCTTTTTAACAAAGGCCAACTTAGCCATGTTCCAGTGGATAGAATTTGCATCGGGCGACAAAGCTCCACCTGCATCTCCTAACGCGCCTGAACGGGCATCGGGCGATATCATTAAAAACGGCACAGCAGTAGTAACCGTATTAATAGAGGTTGCCGGGTCGTAACCTGATAACTGGTCAGTACCAATTGTTTGCGCTTGTGTGGTTCCCGCAAACAGTAATACTGATAATGTTAAAAAGATTGGTTTGATTCTAATCATGCTACAAATATATGGTAATTGTGTTAAATGCGATTTCATTTTAATACGACCTTTCAACGTTTTATAAGCTACTATTGTTTCCGATTAACGGGTAAAGTTTGCTAATATTGTAAGAAAATGGATAAAAATGCATAAAATACTTAGCAGGCTGTTGTTGTGTTTTGTGGTTGGCTTTGGCTATATAGCTAAGGTTGAGGCGCAAAGCATACAATGCCCCGATTGTTTACGCAGTGGTGTTGAGCTTGTAAGCAACGGCGATTTTAGTCAAGGAAATACAGGATTTTCAAGCAGTTATGGATATTTTAACCAATCTCCACCGCCCGATATGTCTGAAGGGTTGTACTCTGTTGTAGCTCTTCCCACACAAATACACTCTAATTTTACCGCCTGCCCAGATCATACTACAGGCAGTGGAAATCAAATG
>JBIPNX010000155.1:0-5535 GCA_044378145.1 Flavobacteriales bacterium
AACCCTGTCGCACGAGGATAGTGTGCGTATTCACGGCCAGAAG
Source organism: Flavobacteriales bacterium (assembly GCA_044378145.1). Taxonomy (GTDB): domain Bacteria; phylum Bacteroidota; class Bacteroidia; order CAMBQF01; family CAMBQF01; genus CAMBQF01. The sequence goes on from JBIPNX010000155.1 coordinate 44, forward strand.
ATACTGGACGATAAAGCACAGCCAACAGACGACGACCTGACTTTTGCATGCCTTTCAAATATCTTGTCTGAAGATATAGCTACCCGCGCTTTTTATTTTAAAGTGTACAGGGTAATAGCCAAAAAGGCCGACGGTGCATTAGCCGAAGGTATTACCGGCTTTACTAAAACCTATTTTGAATTGTACCCTGCCGAAGCCGTTGATTATTTTAAACAGTTTGACAAAGATGAGCAGGAACGTTTTATAGACAATATTGCCTATGAATTCTATGCCTCGGGCGATGATTTTAAAGATGATGTGGAAGACTACTTTAGTAATATAGCCAAGCGCTGCAGCACCTGCACAACAGATAACCCATCCATTGCCTACATTAAAAAGCGGCTGATAGAAAAAGCCAAGAAAATGACAGAGGGGGAGTAGTTTGTTTTCCGACAAACCCCACAATTTGTTTCTGATAAAACCGTAATGCCTTTTATATATTTGGGTAGATGAAACACTCGCTACTCATACTCTTTCTTTTCACAACCCTTACCATAATGGCGCAGCGGCAGGTAAAAGCTGTGCTGCTCAATAAAGCGGATAAAAGCCCTATGCCTTATGCCTGGGTAAAGATTGATAACGGGGCAGAGGTGCAGTTGACAGACTCACTGGGCCGGTTTGCCTTTAAGGTAGTCGATACTATTAAGCAGGTTCAGTTAGAGATAGCAGACATAGGTTGCCACGCTACTATAGTATACACCCTGACTAAAGACAAGGTGCAAACAGTGCTGGTAGAAAAGCAGGCGCTAACCATTCCCATAGTGCAGGTAACAGGCATTACCGCTGCCAAGGTGGTAGAAAAGGCCATTGCCGAAATTCCTAAGAACTATGCATCTGCCAGCTATTTTACTAACTCGTTCTTTAGACAGTACCATAAAGAGAATGGCCGGTTTGTAAAGTTGATAGAAGTGCAGGCCATAAATATGTTTATAGTAGAACTGGTGCGCAAGCAGCTAAGTTGCAAAGATGCCATGGCTTTGGTGCAAATGCGCCGCGGGTACGATTACGAAGTAAACCGCATTCCTCACCTCGATCATTTTTTTGATTTGCTGATAGAAAACCCCGTGTACCACCCCGTGGGCACTGTGCTAAACCCGCGTGCGTTAGACTATTTCAAATTTACGTTTGATACCACCAATAAATCGGTGGATGATTATGTGATACTGTACCGATCGCTCGATTTTAACAAGCCCGAAATTGCATCGGGCAAAATAACCATAGATAAGAATACATATGCCATAAAGAAGATTGTCAATACCAACGAGAAAAACACAAATGGCGATTATCGGGGTGTGCTGTCCGAAGTATATGGAACAGACTTTGTAAGTGGTTCGTCTGTTACAGAATATAGACAAATAGGAGATAAGTGGTACCTGAAAAAAATGCTGCGCGAGTACACTAATAATATCTACTACAGGATATCGGGCATAACATCCAGTGATATTACGGAGTGCTTTGAGTGGTATGCTGATACTACTGTCACCGATAAAGTAAGTGCTGAGTATGCAGACAAGTTTGTGAGCGATATAAACCTGTATGGCTGCAAATACACCTACGATTCGCTGGCCTGGAAGGGTGATTTTCCGGCTTTTGTTTATTTCCCTAAAGAGGAGGTATACAAAAGCATGTCCCGTAAAGAACCCTTAGAAAAGCAGTTTATAAAAGCGGGGGAATAAACGCTTGGTTTTTATTATCTTTGTTTGATAATTACTAATGCGCAACTCAGCAAAAACCAAAGGAATATTTTTAGCACTAGGCATACTTGTAGGTATGCTTGTGGCCTTTGGTATTGTATGGCTAGATTTTGGCCGCATATCGCAAAAGGTAATAGGTCAGGTGCAGCAGGTGTTCTCTAACGATAAAACCAAGCACGACACCATTAAGGTTATTGTAGAAAAAGAAGTACCTGCAGTAGATTATACCCTTGACGATACATTGGGCGATACCCTGGCAGCAGACAGCGCTTCGGTAGACAGCCTGGGTATGCTGGTTAAAAAAGACGAACTACTTTACACCAAAAACATCAAACTCATCACCTTAACCGATAAAGGTAAGTCGGCGGCAATAGACAGTGCCATGGCCGGTGCTGCCGATGTAGACCCATCCGGTTTGCCCTCGGTATTTACTGTTGAATTTTGGAAATCGCCCATAAACTACAAAGGCTATAAACTGGGCAGGAACACAATAGTGTTGTTTGGTATATACCAAAGCGATGATATAAGCCTTGTCTCCATTGGCAAAAGCCTGTTTCTAAAAAACAGGGATATCTATTTCCGCCTGGAGCCGTCTGAAGATTTTTGCAGCTTTAACCCGGTTACCGATAAAAACGTTTTAGCACAGCTTAGCCAGTAATGAATATTGATTTTTATAAGTTTGAGGGTACGGGGAACGATTTCATAATGCTCGACGGGCGCGAGATTGACTATAGCTTTCTTACTCAACAGCAAGTTGAACGCTTATGCGACCGCCGCTTTGGCATTGGTGCCGATGGCCTGATAATTCTTACCCCCGATGCGGAATACGATTTCTGCATGGTGTATTATAACTCAGATGGCCGCCTTAGTACCATGTGTGGCAACGGTGGGCGCTGCCTTACCGCCTTTTCTAATTTGATAGGCTATACCGGAGATAAAGTCCGCTTTATTGCTGTGGATGGTGAGCATGAGGCTACTATCAATAAGCATGAGGGTAACGAGTGGGAGGTAAGCCTTAAAATGATTGATGTAAGTGGGTTTGAGAAAATTGGTGATGATTACTTCATTAATACCGGCTCACCCCACTTCGTAAGGTTTGTAAACAATACCGATGAGGTAGACGTTTATTCTGAGGGTCGTAAAGTACGGTACTCAGACCGCTTTGCTGCCGAGGGTACCAATGTGAATTTTATCAGCTTGGCAGACGGAAAAGTAAACGTTCGAACATACGAGCGAGGAGTAGAAAATGAAACCCTGTCTTGCGGCACCGGAGTTACCGCTTCGGCCATAGCCGCGAAGCTGTTTGGAATAGAAACTGACGGTGGTATTTACCCCGTTGCAACAATAGGAGGTAACCTTAACGTACGCTTTACTTACAATAATGGGCAGTTTAGCAATGTTTGGCTTACAGGGCCCGCAAAATTTGTTTATAAAGGGTTGGTAGAAGTTTAAAGCAATGAAAACCAATTGTTAATTTTAAGTTTACTTTGCAGTAATATATTAGCCGCAAAAATTTAACACATGAGCAACAACGCTAACTATCGTGTTTTAATTGTAGATGATGAACCGGATATCCTGGAGTTCATCAGCTACAACCTGAAAAAGGAAGGCTACGAAGTATATGTAAACAACAATGGCCGCGACGCTATTCAAACAGCTAAGAGGGTACATCCGCATTTAATACTGCTGGACGTGATGATGCCCGACCTTGACGGTATTGAAATCTGCCGCATTATTCGCGAAGACAATTCATTAAAAGACACTATTATTGCATTTTTAACTGCCCGTAACGAAGACTACTCACAAATTGCAGGGTTTGATGCCGGTGCCGACGATTATATTAATAAGCCTATTAAGCCCCGTGTTCTTACCAGCCGTTTACAGGCATTATTGCGCAGGCTTAATGGCGATGATAAGAGCGGACAGATAGATGTAGCCGGCCTTAGCATTAACCGCGAAAAGTATTTAGTAACACAAGACGGTGTTGAACACAACCTACCGAGGAAGGAGTTTGAGCTGCTATCGCTGCTGGCCTCTAAACCCGGTAAAGTGTTTACGCGTGATGATATTTTGAAACAGGTATGGGGCGGCCAGGTAGTTGTTGGCGACCGTACCATTGACGTACACATACGTAAGCTGCGCGAAAAATTCGGCGAAGATTGTATCAAAACCGTAAAAGGCGTAGGCTACAAGTTTGAATTTTAATTAAATAGATGGCATATTCAACCCCGCGCAGATTCGCGCTGATATTAGCTTTGTGGGTATCGGTAACGGTCGCCGTAGTAGTTACAATAACATCGTTTGTTGCAGCAGGCGAGGCTATTTGGTGGGTGCCCGTAGCATCTTTAACCACAACGTTTATCCTTACTTATTTTATTGCTGCCTTTGCGGTTGAGCGTTTTATCTACGATAAGATTAAGGTTATCTACAAGCTGATACACAGCCAAAAGGTTAAAAAGGAAGACAAGACCAAACCCAGCGTAGACCTTGACCGTGATATTATAAGCGAGGTTGATAGCGAAGTAGCCGAATGGGCAAACGAGCGAGACAAAGAGATTGAATACCTGCGCAACCTGGAGAACTACCGTAAGGAGTTTGTGGGTAACGTATCGCATGAGTTGAAGACACCTATTTTCAATATACAGGGTTATGTGCTTACCTTGTTAGATGGCGGCCTGGAAGACCCTACCATTAATCGCAACTACCTGCAACGTGCCGAAGCCAGTATAGAGCGCATGATTAACATTGTGCAGGATTTGGAGTCTATATCGCAATTTGAAAGTGGCCAGTTGATACTGGATATTGAACGTACCGATATTGTGCGCCTTGCAAATGAGGTTATTGGTGCACTAGAATTAAAAGCCAAAAAGAAAGGCATAAAGCTAATTCTGAAAGAAGAGTACGACCCCATTTTTGTTATGGCTGATGGTGACCGTATCAAACAGCTTTTCACCAACCTTATAGAAAACTCTATTAAATACGGCAAGCCTAATGGCCGAACCAAAATATCGTTCTTTGATATGGACGAGAATATTTTGGTAGAGGTAACCGATGATGGAATTGGCATTGAGGAGAAGCACCTTCCGCGTTTGTTTGAGCGTTTTTACCGTGTAGATAAAAGCCGCAGCCGCGAGGCGGGTGGCACAGGCCTTGGCCTTTCTATTGTTAAGCATATTGTTGAAGCCCACAACCAAACTATTACCGTGCGTAGCACACCGGGCGTTGGCTCTACCTTTGGCTTTACCCTTAAAAAAGCCAAACCTAACCAGGTTATTGGTTAATTCCCTTTCAGCATAAACGTAAAGCCCTGAGTTTCTTTATCGGCTAAATTGGCAAGTTTTACTGTCCAGGTAGTACTGTTGTACTTATAGTTCTCGTTGGGCAGGCTTTTGTGTATGGGCTCAAGGTCAAATACATCATAAATTTTTAAAACAGTATCTTGTTGGGTGATGTATTGTATGGTATTATAGAAAGAATACTCATTATATATATTCAACCTATCGCGCTTTTTGTTTTTCTCCTTACCGGGCAATGTGTAGGTAAATGGTTTTATAAGTTCCTTATTAACCTTTTTTAGGTTAGCGGTAAACAGCTTTACAAACGGAGATTTAAGCTTTACAATGGGAGCGTATTCGTAACAATTATCTATCCTTACAACAGATATGTCGCCCTTGAAAATCCAATACAGAAAATAAACCTCATTCTTGTTAACGAAACAAATATCGTCTGTATAGGCTATGGAGAAATTTTCAGCAGTGG
>JBIPNX010000156.1:0-5515 GCA_044378145.1 Flavobacteriales bacterium
CAATGGTGTAGTTATCGGTAGACGATAAAATTACTACAGGAATAAAGGGGTGCTTATCGGCAAAGGATCCATAGGTGTTTACATCCACACTATCGGGTAGTCCTAAGTCTAATAATACCAGTTGAACTTCGTTGCTATCAAGCCAGGTAAGGGCTTGGCCCAGGGTGCTGTAATGCTGTACATTGTACTTTGCGTATACACCATTGGCTAAGGCTTGCTTAACTCGGAAAACATCAATTTCATTATCTTCTACTAAAAGTAATTGTTTCTTCATAGCAGACTGTTAATTAGGTTGGTTGGTATATACATAGAGCAGTTTATGAATTGGCTTTGTGGTTCAAATTCTCAACGTACTCTTTTATTTCACTTACAATACTCATTAACCGCTCGTTCGATGCCACCATTAAAGGCTTCAAACTTTCACGGTTCATATCAAGGCGTGCATGTTCTTCAATTGTTTTAAGGCGTTCCATGTCTTTACCATTAACACCTATTGCAACCAAGGTACCCTTAAGCTTATGCGTAATCTTACTAAGGCTATCCATTTGCCCGTTATTATATGCCTGTTGCATATCGCCAAGCAGTATTGGTGTTTGCATAATAAACATACCCAATACTTCTGTTATAGCTGTGTCATTTCCGTTTAAAAGGTTTTCCAAATAACTAAGGTCTACCTTACCTGCTGGCCCTTTTTGCATGGTTGAGGTATTTTGGTTGTTAAACAATTGGGTTGGCCTTTCAAAGCGTTCTGTCAGTGTCTCAATCTTTTCTTCCAGTTGTTTGCGTTCAAATGGCTTCGAAATGTATTCGTCAATTCCCTGCTCCAGATAACGCTCGCGGTCGCCTTTCATGGCATGGGCTGTCATTGCAATAATTGGGGTATGAATTCCACGCTCGGTATCAATTTCGCGTATTAGTTGGGTAGCTTCAATGCCATCCATGTGCGGCATTTGTATATCCATCACCACCATATCGTAAATACGTGCGTTTACTTTTTCTACTGCTTCTTCGCCATTCTCTGCAACATCTACAGTATAGCCCAGTTTTTCTATTACCCTTGAGGTAAGCAAGCGGTTTACATCATTATCTTCTACTACTAAAAAGTGCAAGGGGCCATCGGCAGCCAATACCTGGTGGCGGCCCGATACCTGCGCTACATCAGGGCGCGGTGTGCGCACCTGTGCAGGGTACTGGTCAAGCACTGCTTTAAGGTCGTAGCTTATAATAGGCTTAAGTATAATCTTAAAGCCCATAGCTTCTATGCGGGCTTTGGTTTCCTGGTCGGTATTTTGGTTTATTGTAACCAGCTTAACAGTATTTACATTAAAAAGCATTTCTGCTATAGCGGGCAATATGTCAGCATAGTCTGCGCGGTCTACCAATAAAACAGTTTGCTTGCCGGGTGCTGTAGCGGGGCTAAGTTTTGTAATACTATCTATGCTTGAATAGCCCAGGTTGATAAGGCCGGCCATGTTAGCATAGCTCTGTTTTTTTCCTTCTTCGTCAACCAGGGTTAATAGTTGCAAATGGCTATAGTCGTTTAACTCAGGTTCAGGTTGCAGGCTAAGCTTAAGCTTAACGGTAAAAATAAAATTACTGCCTTGTCCCGGTTCGCTTTCTATCCAAATACGGCCATTCATTTGCTCTACCAAACGGCGCGATATACTCAGACCTAAGCCTGTGCCCTGGTAACTGCGCTTGTGGCTATCGTCTACCTGAGCAAAGGCCTGGAATATAAACTCATGTTTATTTTGGGGTATGCCAATACCTGTATCGCTTACTGTAAACTTAAGCTCCATGTAGTCGCTATCGTCGTTTACTTTTTCAATAGCAAGGGCAATATGGCCTTTATCGGTAAACTTAACGGCATTGCCCATCAGGTTGGTAAGTATCTGCCCAAGGCGCACAGAGTCGCCAATAAACATGGCGGGAATGTCTTTATCAAAGTTGGTATACAGCTCCAGGTTTTTCTGGTTAGCCTTAACACCGGCTGACTTAATAATACTATTTACTGTAGAGTGCAGGTTAAAATCGGTAGGGAATAAATCAAATACCCCCGACTCAATTTTAGAGAAGTCGAGAATATCATTGATTACCTGTAACAGGTTATGGCCCGATTCTTTTACGTAGCCTAGGTACTGACGCTGTTCGTCGCTAAGCTGGCCTTCCAGGGTTAGGTCGGTCATACCTAAAATGGCATTAAGCGGTGTGCGTATTTCGTGGCTCATGTTAGCCAAAAACTGCGATTTTGCCCTGTTGGCTTCTTCAGCAGCGTTTTTGGCTTTGGTAAGCATTTGCTCTTCGCGCTTACGCTTTGTAATATCTTGCGCTATGCCTAAGTAGCCGGTTATATTACCTCGTTCGTCTTTTAAAACGTTAACGGTAATAAGGGCGGGAAAACGGCTGCCATCTTTTTTAACATAAGTCCATTCGCTAAAATCGGGCAGGCCAAGCAAAGGGCGCTGCACAATAACAAACAACGGTGGCGAAATATCTACCCCCAGGTCTTTGCTCATTTGCCTTGCGCGGGCAATAACCTCTTTACGGTCGAATAGTTTTGATGGGGTTTTTTTGCCTATCAGTTCTTCGGCTGAATAGCCAAACATTTTTTCGGCTGCGGTATTAAATGTTGTTAGAATGCCATTGGCATCGGTACTCATAATAGCGTAAGGCGATGCTTCCAGTATGTTTTTTTGCAGGTAGTCTAAGCTGGTAAAAGCTTCTTTCTCTGTTATCTTTTCGGTAATGTCTTCAGAAACACCAAGCACCAGTTTTACCCTGCCATTGGCATCGCGCTCAAATACCTGCGACCGGTTACGTATCCATATGTATATGCCAATTTTGGTACGTATGCGGTAGGTGGTAATAACGGGGGTATTGTCTTTCCTTTTAAACAGTATGCGGGTATTATTTTCAACCTCGGCAATATCCTGTGGGTGGATAAGGTCTTTAAGCCAGTTCCAGTCTAACTCTTCTTTGGTGTAACCCATAACATTGTACAGGTTATCGTTAGCATAAACAGGCTTATTGTTTGATACATCAAAAATGTAAATAATGTTGGGCGATATTTCGGCAATTTTAGAAATAAGCGATTGCCTTTCGTTTAGTTTCTTTTGGTCTTCCAGCCTTTCTTTGGCAAGAAAGATTATACACAGGGCAATGCTTAGCGTTGATGATACAAACAGTACCGAGAAAATAATTTCTTTTAAGCCTGCAGCTACCGGTTCAAATTCTATAAACTTATAGTCGGTAACGTTTAGCACGTAATACAATACCAGGGGCGATAAAACAAAAAAGGCAATCTTGTACCATTGCCTGAATTCGAAAACTACAAACGGAACGCTTACCAGTGTAATAACAATAAGTGTTATACCGCGGTGCTCGCCAAGGGCAGTCATAAACGTAAACATGCCCAGGTTAGAAAGCAGCAAGCCTAAAATTTTAGCCCATTCTACTTTTTTTAATGCAGATAACAGCAGGCAGAAACCATAGATACCAATTGCAATGCCTTGCCCAATAAGGTGGTTGGTTAACCCCTGATAATAAAAAAGGCTGGCTAAAAATATACAAAGTGCTGTGCAAACCAATAACAGGTTATTGGTTACAACTACACGTCGGTTATAAGCATCGCTAAGGTTGGGGTCCTGGCCCCATTTAGAAATTCGTTTGAATATGTTTTGTTCTTTCTGCACTACAAATAAATCTTACAACCTGCGGAAGTATAAAATTAGCCTTGTTTAAATGTAAGAAAGTATTAAACAAGCCCTTAAACACTACCCATGTAAGATTTCAACACCTTTTTCAAGATAATATTGTATATACATTTAATCTAATTGTTTGATTATTAATTATTTATATATATTTTACTTGGATATTTTAGTAATATTAGAGTGTAAGAAATAGATTGAAATGAGCAGATACAGGTGGTTTATAAAACTGTATGAATAGATTGCCTTACCCATGTTGGCTTTATAATAAAGTTTAAATTTGCCCGTTAAAATTTGCTTAATGAGGACCATACTCATACTATTGTTAATTTATATGGTGTACCGTACGTTTATGAAGTATGTGTTGCCGGAACTGATGCGGGGTGTTATAAACGATGCGCAAGAGCGTATGAGGCAACAGCAGAATATGAATAACCGTACTACTGAAATAAAACATCCACCTAAAGAAGATAAAACCCTTAAAGGGGGAGAGTATATAGATTACGAAGAAGTAAAATAGCTATACCTAAATACAACACATGAACAACTTTAACTTTAAAAGCATTATTCCTCACCTGATTGCCGTGGTAGCATTTGTAGCCGTAACCTTTGGCTATTTAAACCCATTGCTTAAAAGCAAAGAACTTAAGCAAAGCGATATTTCGCAGTTTCAGGGTATGTCTAAAGAAATTAAAGACTTCCGTGAGAAAAATGGTTCGGAGCCACTTTGGACAAACTCTATGTTTGGAGGTATGCCGGCTTATCAAATATCAGTGTTGTACCCGTCAAACCTGTTAAGTCATGTAGATAAGGTATTGAGCCTTTACCTGCCGCGCCCTGCCGATTATTTGTTTTTATGTATGCTGGGCTTTTACTTTTTGCTATGCGTACTAAAGGTAGATTCTATGACTGCTGCGGTTGGTGCCATAGCCTATGCGTTGTGTAGTTATTACATTATCTCGCTTGAGGTTGGCCATACATCTAAAGCGCATGCTATTGCTTATATGGCGCCAATTCTGGCTTCGTTCATATTAACATTCAGAGGTAAATTCTTTTTGGGAGCAGCTTTAACGGCCTTGTTTTTAGGCCTTCAACTCTACAGTAACCACTTACAAATAACCTACTACACCATAATGTTGCTTGGGGTATATGTGTTGTTTGAAATGTACGGTGCTATTAAAGAAAAACGTGTTGCCCTGTTTGCCAAAGCTGTGGGCTTTTTATTTATTGGCGCCGTTATAGGCTTTTTGCCTAACACTACCAACATTTGGTTAACCTACGATTACGGTAAATACACCACCCGTGGCAAATCAGAACTTACTATTCCAAGCCCGGACCAGGCTGCCGATAGCACCAATGCCCAAAATAATAACCAGACCGGTGGCTTACCACGCGACTATATAACCCAGTGGAGTGTTGGTGTTGGCGAAACATTTACTCTGTTAATACCAAACTATAAAGGCGGAGAAACCGAAGCCATTGGTACCGATCATAAGGATGCGCTTAAAGGTGTTAAACCGGCCTTTAAAAAACAAATTGCCCAAAGCAATGCCTACTATGGAGACCAGCCTTTTACAGCAGGCCCAACTTACGCAGGTGCTATTATTGTATTCTTATTTGTACTGGGGTTAATGTTTGTTAGTGGTCCGTTTAAATGGGCCATGCTGGTTGCAACCATACTGTCTATTACATTCTCATGGGGCGGTAACTGGCCCGGACTGTTCAACTTTGCGGTAGATTATATCCCCGGCTATAACAAGTTCCGTTCGGTATCTATGATGCTTACCGTAGCCAACTTTACATTACCG
>JBIPNX010000157.1:0-5511 GCA_044378145.1 Flavobacteriales bacterium
CGCATTTAGGCAGGTAGTTGCAATGGTTAGGGCAGAATCAAAACTCTCTACAGTTTTTACTTCTAGCGTATAAGCACGTTTAACATGTAATTCATCGCCCGATACGTTGTAATATTTACCCGGTTTAAGTTCATCTTCGGTAAACTCTTGGGGCATTTCGTAACGCTTCATCAACCCGTAGTTAACGCTGTCTTTGGTGCCAACAATTTCTATTTTAACCTTGGCAACCCCGTATTTAATTAAGTCGAGTTCTTTGGCAGCAGCAGTGGTAACATCCAGTATGCGGCTTCTGGATACCGGCCCACGGTCGTTTACACGTACAAAGGTCACTTTGTTTTTTTGCAGGTTGGTTACTTTTAATAATGTGCCAAAGGGCAGGGTGCGGTGCGCGCAGGTAAACTTTTTATTATCGAAAATATCTCCGCTGCTGGTGTGGCGCCCGTTAAAGTTATTGGCATAGTACGAGCATCCTCCCACATCGGTATAGCCAATGTAATACTGCGCCTTGCTTACCTGAACAAGGAATAACAGAAGCAAAGGCAATAGCCTAAACAGCATTTGGCAGTTTGGTTTGGTAGCCGTAATATTACGCTCTTGTTTATGCATCAATCATCAAATATAAGCGAACGTTGGTTCTTTAGGGTATCATTTTTTGTTTTTGCCCTGATTTTTGCCTCTATAACGTTTGTAAATCACTATTGTTTCCGTACGTATGCATACGACCTCGGCATCAACAACAATGCCATATACGATTATGCCCATTTCCGCTGGAATGATTGTATGGTTATGCAACCACAGTATACCAACGTGCTTAGCGACCATTTTAGCCTTATTCCCCTTCTCGTATCACCCTTAAGTTGGTTGTTTGGTAGCTATACTATGTTGATCGTTCAATGGGTGGCAGTACTTTTTGGTGGCTATGGGGTGTATGTTTTCTTTAAAAGGAAATCAACCAAAACCTATTTACCGGTGCTGGCAATGATTTACTTTTTTAGCATTTGGGGTATATATACCGCACTGGCTTACGACTATCACGACAACGTTATGGCGGCCATGTTTGTGCCATGGTTTATCAACTTTTTTGATAAACAAAACTGGAAACTAGCCACTCTGTTTTTTATACTGATAATAATAGCCAAAGAAAACATGGCATTGTGGATGGTGCTGTTATCGCCCGCCTTAGGCCTTATGTATTGGAAAGATAAAAAGCTGGTGGGCCGCGGTTTTTTATTTGGCGGCATAGCTCTGGTATATTTTAGTTTAATTGTAGGGGTGGTAATACCTACCCTTGCCAATGCCGAGCGTGGGTACAACCATTTTAGGTATGCAGCCCTGGGCGATAGTTACGGTGAGGCCCTTACTACTATAGTTACCCGCCCTGTTTATACAATAGAAACACTGTTTAAAAGCACCTACCCTAATGGCGAGTTTCAGGAGTTGAAAGACGGGCTGTTTAGGTTGTTATTTTACTCAGGGGTATGGGCATTGTTTGTAAAGCCGCAATACTTAATAATGCTGCTACCCATATTTGCGCAAAAACTGTATTCTAACGATTCCGGCAAATGGGGTATTTATTACCAATACAGCATAGAGTTTGTCCCCATACTTGCTATAGCTGTTTTTGATGCGCTAAACAGGATTAAGAAGCCCCGTATAACGTATGCACTGGCAACAGTATCTATTGGCATGGCAATAGGCGCTAATATTGATGCCTTTGAAAATAAACACCTGGGTTGGTATAACGATGCCGGTATTCAGTTCTACTCAGACAAGCATTATAAAAAAGAATTTGATATTGGCGAAATGCACCAGGCGCTTAATATAGTTCCTGATGACCCTAAAGTTAAAGTTTCGGCGCAGAGCTTTTTAGTTCCCCACCTCTGCTTTAGGGATTATATATACCAATACCCTTATGTTAGCGATGCCGATTATATAGTACTGGCCATAGACCCTGAAAATCCCTATCCTTTAACTGGGATAGAAGCTGTAACCGACTCTATAAACGCTTACCGCCATAAGCCCGATTGGGAAGTGTTGTACGATAAAAATTCAACGCTAATAGCCCGTAGAAAAACAAAATAGAGAGCGTGGCTTACCTTCACCAAATACCGCTTGCCCGCCTGGTTATTCCCTTTATGTTGGGTATAGCTGCCGCGTTAACCTTGCCGCATTTCGCAATTGGTAACTGGTTTTATTTAATGGCTGCGTTACTAATTGGGTTAATGGTATGGCTATCATATAAAGGGCAAAAAAGGTCGGCCTGGTTTGGGTTTACTGCTACTACATTCTTTATACTGCTTGGCATTCAGTTAGTAGAATTAAACACCGTAAGCAACAATAAAGCTTATTTTGGTAATCACCTGCAAGCAGGCAATTATATAGTAGGTACTATCACCCAGCCCCCACAGGTAAAAGCAAAATCGGTAAAGACTGTGGTTGAGGTAGAGAGTATTAAAACCAAGCAAGGTTGGGTAAAGGCTAACGGCAGCATACTGGCTTATTTTGAACCGAATGATATGTCGTATGCCTTGGCGTATGGCGATAAACTACTGCTCAATATTGCTATTGATGAAGTAAAACCACCTACCAACCCCGGGCAGTTTGATTATAAGGCTTTCCTTGCCCGCAAGGGTATCTACCATCAGGCCTATATAAAAGAAGCCGACTATATTTTAATTGAAAGCCACACAGGCAACCCCATTATGCAGTGGGTATATAACATGCGCGATTATATGCGCTGGTTGCTTGGCGAGCATGGACTTAAAGATTCGCAACTGGCAGTTGCCTCGGCATTGGTTTTAGGGTATGATGATGATATTGACCCCGACCTACTGCAAGCCTATTCGGCATCGGGTACTTTGCACGTGCTTTCTGTATCGGGTATGCATGCAGGCCTTGTTTTTATTATGCTGAGTGGGTTGCTGGCTTTTGCCGGGCAATCAAAAAGGGCAAGGATTATCAGGGCTGTGGTTATAGTACTGTCGTTATTTCTATACGCGTTACTTACCGGTTTTTCTCCACCTGTGTTGCGGGCAGCAGTTATGTTTTCGCTGTTAGCTGTGGGGCAATCATCAACCCAATACACCAACAACTACAATATACTTGCAGGCTCGTGCTTGTTGATGCTGTTATCCAATCCATTCCTGTTGGCCGATGTTGGCTTCCAGCTTTCGTACTCAGCCGTATTAGGAATAGCTTTGTTTTATCCTTGCCTGCACAGGGCTTTTGATTTGCACGAACGGTTAGAGGTTTCCACCCACCGCAAACCTTTTTTAGCAAAGGGAATAATTAAACCATATAATTGGTTGGTAACATCGGCATGGAGTATAACCGCAATGTCAGTTGCTGCCCAGTTAGCCACCTTGCCTCTCGGGTTGTATTACTTCCATCAGTTCCCGGTTTACTTTATTGCGGCCAACCTTGTCATCATCCCGCTAAGTGTGCTATGCATTTGGGGCGGTATGTTGTTGCTTCTTTTCTCGTGGATACCTATTGTAAACAATGCCATAGGTTGGTTGCTGAATAACATGGTACATGCCCTTAACAACTTAGCCCTGTTTGCTGAGGGATTGCCTTACGCTACCTGGGGCAATTTTAAACTGGCTAAAGTGGAAGTTTTCGCATTGTACTTTATAATTATAGCTGTGCTTATTGCGCTTAAGTCGGCACGCAAACAATGGATGTATGCGGCTTTGGCAACGTCTGTAGTGTTTATGGGCTTTAGGGTTGTGCAGAAGAATGATGACCTCAATCAACAAAAATTGGTGGTATATAATATTAATAAAAACAGCGCTGTGGAGGTTATTGATGGAGATAAAAGCCTGCTAATATCAGATACCCTTTCTACACCCGGCAGCATTAATTACAAGTTTAACATAGAAGCAGCTCAATGGTATTTTGGGATTAAGAATAGAATAGTTAATGCCTCCTCAGCTATAGCCTATCATAATCCACCTTTACTGGTTGCGGGTGATAAAACCATTTTACTTTATTCGCCCCAATTCAATCATCGTAGAACAACTATTGCCGGACCGGTTGATTATATCATTGTATCAGGCCCGCCTTATATAGATTATGGGTTGATTGAAAAGCTAAAGCCTAAGATGGTAGTTTTTGATGGTAGTAATAAACCGGCTAAGGTTAAAACAGTAATAAAAAAGCTGGCAGAACTGAATATCCCATATTATAATACCGCTGCGAAAGGCGCCTGGGTTGTTAATTATTGATTCTTGACAAGCCCCCTGTTTTTTATTATCTTTGCATCAATGCAAACCGCTCTCGTAATTATTACATTCACATCAGCCGTAAGTTATTTAGCCTGGAAAATCAGCAGGCAATTTACAGCCAAAGGCTGCGAAAAAGGATGTGGCGGCTCTTGCCAAAATATTGAAATTCCCAATAAACGTTAATTGCCTGCTGTGGAAAACATAACCATTGGCGATATAACGCGCTACTTAGAAACCATTGCCCCGCCCAGCCTGCAAGAAAGCTACGATAATTGTGGCTTGCTAACCGGCCAGACAGGATGGAATTGCACAGGTGCATTAATTACACTGGATAGTACTGAAGCGGTAATTGACGAAGCCATAGCCGAAGGTTGTAACCTTGTTATAGCCCACCACCCCATAATTTTTAGCGGGCTTAAAAAGCTAAATGGTAAAAACTATATAGAGCGCACCATAATAAAGGCCATAAAAAACGATGTGGCTATTTATGCCATCCATACCAACCTGGATAATGTGTCGTTGGGCGTAAATAAAGAAATTGCCGACAGGATAGGATTAATCAATACCCAAATACTAGCCCAAAAAGAAAGTACGCTACGCAAGTTAGTAGTGTTTGTGCCTCAGGCGCAAGCCGAAGCGGTAAGAGATGCTGTATTTAATGCCGGGGCAGGCCATATAGGCCAATACTCGCATTGCAGCTTTAATATAGCCGGGCAGGGTACTTTTAAAGGTGGCGAAGGTGCCAACCCTTATGTGGGCGAGCCGGGCAAGCTGCATACCGAAGACGAGGTTAGGGTAGAATGTATATTGCCTGCCTACCTTGAAGAAGCTGTAGTAAAAGCAATGGTAGCTGCCCATCCTTACGAGGAGGTAGCTTATGATATTTACCGTCCCGATAACAAAAGTACCAACATAGGTTCGGGCATGGTAGGGGAGTTGGAAAGTGCTGTAAATGAGCTTGATTTTTTAAAACAGCTAAAGCAAACCTTTAATTGTGGCGTAGTTAAATACACCCAGTTATTGGGTAAACCGGTAAAAAAGGTGGCAGTATGTGGCGGTTCGGGCAGGTTTTTGCTTAATGATGCCATTAGGGCCGGAGCTGATGTGTTTGTAACCTCAGATTTTAAATATCACGATTATTTTGACGCCGACAACCGCATTTTAGTAGCCGACATAGGACATTTTGAAAGTGAGCAATTTACAAAGCAACTTTTACATGGCTTGCTTATTAAAAAATTTACTACCTTTGCCGTCCGCGTTTCAAAAACCGGTACAAACCCCGTAA
>JBIPNX010000158.1:0-5507 GCA_044378145.1 Flavobacteriales bacterium
TTTACATCAGGTACATCTGAACAAAACGTAAAATTGGTTGCCTGGGGGCAAGATGCTCACTTCTTTAGCCCCACTAATTTTGCTGACGAGGGTTTGCCTGCCTATTCATTATTAGATTGCAACAATAACGTATGGACTCCTGATAAGCCTTATGTAATATATGGCTCTTTAGTAGTACCAACAGGCTGCACACTTACTATTGAAGCAGGCTGCGAGGTTCGCTTTTATAAAAACTCAAACCTGGTTATTGACTCCGGGGCTACCCTTATTGTTAATGGCCTGCCCGACCAGAAAGTATATTTCGGCGGTACCCGCTTAGAAGATTATTTAGAAGACGCCGGTGGACAATGGGGCACTTATTACCAGATTATAAATAACGGACAGGTGTTTCGCATTCCGGTTGGTGGGATATGGTTAACGCTGCATAGCACAGGTAATATAATAAACCACGCTATAGTTAAAAATGCCTATACAGGTATTCAGGCCGACCTTACCAATTTAACACTTACCAATACAGAAATATACAACCACAACTCTATTGGTTTATACGCACAAAATTCAACCATAACAGGTTATAACAATGTAGTTAGCAATTGTGGTGGCTATTCAGTAGCCCTAACTTTAGGCGGCGATTATAACTTCCGCCATTGCACATTTGTAAACTACTGGGGTGGTGGCGTCCGCCAAACCCCTGCTCTTCTGTTAAACAACTATTACGAAGATGGTGGCATTATAGCAGCCCCATTCCAGGCTTACTTTGGCAACTCAATCATCTACGGTAATATTGATAGCGAAATTGGATTTGATTTGGTTGACCAGTTCAGCCCGGAGTTTCAATTTGAAAAATCGGTTATAAAGATTGACCCGGATTTTGATACCAACTTCCCAAGTGTTTTTACCAACATTATTAAAAACCCATTCCCCGCTTTAGATTTTAAAAGCACGTTTGATAACGATTACCGTTTAGACACCCTTACCGTAGCGCAGGATGCCGGCGATATAAACATTACAAACGTTGCGCCGCTTATATCTACAGACAATACCGGAACGGTAACCCGCGTTATTAACAGCATACCTGATATGGGTGCTTTTGAGCGCGAATATTAGCCACATAACCCGCTTCTTATTTCCTGTTTCACATTAGCCATTTGTAGTAATGTAAAATCGTTATCTTAGCATAGAATATACATTCTATGAAACGTCTATTACTCACAATTACAGTACTTTTTAGTGCAGCAATTTCTAACGCTCAAACACTACCCGTAGGCTGGGCCCCCGGCGAAAAAGAGCAAATGCCCTTCTACTTAAATCAGTTTGACGAAAAGTCTCCGGGCTTTACTTCACCCCCTGCAGGCAGCCTTAGAAATATGGGCCAGTGGGAAGAAATTGATGGTTTGGTTATTACCTGGACCAGCTTCCCGGGAATACACCGTGAGATTATTAAATATGCTCAAACCGAGTGTAAAGTATACATTGTTTGTTCAGACTCTAACGCCGTAAAAACCAGCTTAGTAAACAACAACATTCCGCTTACAAGCAACCTGAAGTTTGTTATAACCCCGTTTAACAGTATCTGGGCCCGCGATTACAGCGCCAACCCTGTTTATATTAACGATGTGGACTCGTTGATTTATGTTGACTGGGTATATAACCGCCCACGCCCGAAAGACGATACCACCTGTCGTGCTATTGCCGCTAAAGCTGGCATGGCTTTGTTCCAGACAACGTCTGAGCCTAATAAGCTTATCCATACCGGTGGTAACTACATGGCCGATGGTTTGGGTACTGCTTTTTCTTCTGAATTGATTTTGGATGAAAACCCAACCAAAACAGAGGCGCAGATTGATACCATCATGAAAAAGTACATGGGCATTACCCGTTACATTAAAATGCCGACCCTGCCATACGATGGTATACACCATATTGATATGCACATGAAGCTGCTTGATGAGCAAACCCTGTTGGTTGGACAATATGCACAAGGCGAAGCCGATGGCCCCCAAATAGAGGCCAACATCAATTACGTAATGTCTAATTACAACTCATACTTTGGTACGCCTTATAAATTAGTACGCATACCACAACCACCTGATAATGGCGGAGACTATCCTGATAATGGTGGCGATTATTACACCTACACAAATGCTGTATTTGTAAATAAAACTTTACTACTGCCTATTTATGGCAATGCTTACGATACAACGGCTATCCGCATTTTAAAAGAAAATCTGCCGGGCTACCGTGTTATTGGTATTCCTTGTACCGATATTATCCAGCAAAGTGGTGCTATCCATTGCATAACCCATTCGTTTGGCGTTCAAAACCCATTATTGATTGTACACCAGAAACTGGAAGATACCTACAATTACCAAACCCCCTATGTTGTTAATGCTCGCATGCAACATAAATCGGGTATACAAAGCGGTGTTGTTTACTGGACAACAGATACCACCCAGGCATGGCAAACTGCTGCTATGACTAATACCGATGTTCCTAATAATATTTGGTCTGCTAACATTCCTGCCCAGCTGCCAACTACCCGTATTTTCTATTACATAGAAGGCCAGGCAAACAGTGGCAAAATGCAGGTACGCCCTATTACTGCCCCAACCGGTTTCTGGAATTTTAAAATATTAGGAGACCCAATTGATACCAATACCACAGCTATAAAACCTGTAGTTGTTGATGCACAAGCAATGCAGCCTTACCCTAACCCTGCTAACGCTATTACCTGCATACCAGTAAATGCTAAAGGCACTACCAATGGCCATATTTATATGACCGATGTCTTAGGCCAAAAGGTTGCCGATATACACAATGGCGATATCCCTGCAGGTACAACTAACTACTTTATTAATGCCGCTACACTATCGCAAGGCATGTACTTAATAACTGTAGAAACACCAAGGACCAGGAATACAGTCAAACTAATGGTGCGGTAACTACCCGCCATATTCAACAAAAAGCCCCGACAGTATTGCCGGGGCTTTTTTTATTTCTGACTACTGATTACTGAACTCTGACTATTAAAGAGTAGCCATATCAATAACAAACCTGTACTTCACATCACTTTTTAAAATACGGTCGTAGGCGTCGTTAATATAAGCCATGTCTATTACTTCAATATCTGATGTTATACCATGCTCAGCACAGTAATCAAGCATCTCCTGTGTTTCGGGTAAGCCACCGATAGACGAGGCTGTAATAACCCTGTTACCGCCCATTAAGGCAAAACCCATAAATTGGATAGGTGTTGGGGGTAAGCCTACACATATCTGCACACCATTAATGGCCAACATACGCAGGTACATATTATAATCATGCGGGGCCGATACAGTATCAACTATAAAATCAAAATAACCGGCATACTTCTTAACCTCATCAGCATTGGTGGTATTAACAAAGTTATGTGCACCTAACCGCCTTGCATCTTCTTCTTTATTAGCTGATGTGCTTAAAACGGTTACCTCAGCACCAAACGATACGGCAAACTTAACTGCCATATGGCCTAAGCCACCTAAACCTAATATAGCTACTTTATGGCCTTTGCCAACCTTCCACTTGCGTAATGGCGAGTATGTGGTAATACCAGCGCACAATAAGGGAGCTACGCCTGCCAATGGAAGTTTATCTGACACCTTGCAAACAAAGCTCTCGGTTGTAACAATACGGTTAGAGTAGCCACCATAGGTTGGGGTTACTTTATCCTGCTCAAAAGAGTTATAGGTTGCGCTGGCTCCTTTTTTACAAAACTGCTCTTGCCCGTTTTGGCAGTTAACACATTCGTGGCACGAGTCTACCAAACAACCGATACCGGCTAAATCGCCCTCTTTAAATTTGGTAACATTGGCCCCTACTTTGGTAACACGGCCTACAATTTCGTGGCCCGGAACCATAGGGAATTTAGAGCCACCCCATTCATTACGTGCCTGGTGTATATCAGAGTGGCATACACCACAGTATAAAATCTCAATTTGTACGTCACTTGGGCCAACTTCCCTACGCTCAAAGTTCCATGGCCCCAGTTTGTCAGTTGCACTATGCACGGCATACGCCTTTGCTCCTATCATAATAAGTTTGTGTTAGTTATAAAGAACAGTTACAACAAGGATAAATCAATTTTGTTAATCATGGTTGAAAAATTGAGATTATTATTCTAATTCCGTATTATTTCCTTTGCTTACTTTACCTGTTGAAAATGAAAGACAAAGTAGTAATAGTAACAGGCGCTTCAAGCGGTATTGGCCTTGCCTGTGCAGAAGAGTTTGCCGCGCAAGGAGCTATTGTGGTTTTAGCTGCCCGCAGTGTTGATGCACTGGCTGCTGTAAAAGCTAAACTAGAGGCTAAAGGGACGAAAACCCTGGTAGTAGCAACCGATGTTAGCATAGAAACCGAATGCCGTAATCTTGTAGAACAAACGGTTAATACCTTTGGGAAAATAGATATTCTGGTAAATAATGCAGGTATTTCTATGCGGGCATTATTTAATGAGGCTGATTTAGATGTGTTGCGCCGATTAATGGACGTAAATTTTTGGGGAACAGTATATTGCACCAAATATGCCCTGCCTTATATCTTAAAAACAGGCGGTACCGTTGTTGGGGTATCATCAATAGCTGGCTTTAAAGGATTACCCGGACGTACAGGCTATTCAGCCTCTAAATTTGCCATGAATGGCTTTTTAGAATCGCTACGGATTGAGAACTTAAATAACGGTATTAATGTTTTAACAGTATGCCCCGGTTTTACCGCTTCCAACATTCGGAATGTTGCGCTGGGAAAAGATGGAAAAGCACAGGGAGAAAGTCCCAGGGATGAACAAAAAATGATGCAACCCGAAGAAGTTGCGAAACATATGGTTAATGCAATTGTAAAACGTAAAAAGCTGATTGTATTAACAATGCAGGGTAAGATAGCTGTTCTATTAAACAAACTATTCCCTAAATTGGTCGATAAATTAACGTTGAAAGAAATGGCCAAAGAAAATAATGCGCCATTTAAATAATTAGTTTATATTTATATCAGCAAAAACAAAAAGCTATGGAAACTTTAGCCCCCACAGAAACCATTCAACTTGAAATTCTTATAAACGAAGGTTTTGAAAATATCCGCTTTGGACAAACTATGGAAGAGATTCGTGCAGCTTTAGGCGAGGCCGAAGAGACTGAAATGCACGATGAAGATGAGGAAACCGACGTTGTTATCTGGCATTACTGGGACCGAGGCTACTCTATCTTTTTTGAACAGGAAGCAGGCTTCCATTTTTCTTGTGCTGAAATAAGCAATCCTAACACAACTCTTTGGGGAGAAAAAATATACACTTTGAACAAAGACCAAATTAAGAGATTGTTTGAAGATAAAGCCTACAAAGAGATTGAAACCGAAGTACACGAGTGGGGAGAAGAACGCCTGAGCATTATAGATGCCATGGTTGACTTTTACTTTGAAGATTCTAAACTTATATCAATAAACTTCGGTAAGCTCTTGTACTAAATTCAAAGGTTTCT